>JBKJQD010000406.1:0-6101 GCA_046594125.1 Aestuariivirga sp. | reverse complement strand
GATCGGCGGGTGCCACAACATTGCCAACCGACTTCGACATCTTCTCGCCGCGGCTGAACAGGAAGCCATGCACAACGATCTGCTTGGGCATGGGAAGCTTCGCCGACATCAGGAAGGCTGGCCAGTAGATGGCGTGAAAGCGCGTGATGTCCTTGCCGATGACATGGGCGTCGGCGGGCCAGAATCCCGCTCGTGGATTATCCGCATCCGGATAGCCGGTGGCCGAGAGATAATTGGTCAGCGCATCGACCCAGACATACATCACATGCTTCGGGTCGTCCGGCACCGGAATGCCCCAGTTGAAGGTGGTGCGGCTCACCGACAGATCGGTCAGCCCGCGCTTCGCAAAGGCGACGATCTCATTGCGATAATTTTCCGGCGTGACGAAGCCGGGGTTCGTTTCATAGTGCGCGAGCAAGGGTTCGGCATACTTCGACAGCCGGAAGAAATAGCTTTCCTCCTCCACCCATTCGACCGGCGTTCCGGTTTTCACCGCGAACTTGCGGCTGTCGCGCTCCTCGATCTCGTCCTCGTCATAAAAGGCCTCGTCGCGCACCGAATACCAGCCGGCGTATTTAGATAAGTAGATGTCATCATTGGCTGCCATGCGCCGCCAGATCTCCTGCACCGAAATGCGATGGCGCTCCGACGTCGTGCGCAGGATATCGTCGGCGCGGGCGTTGAGAACCTCGCCCATCTCCTCAAACAGTGCCGCCGTGCGGTCCGCCAGTTGCAGCGGTGTGATGCCCTCGCGCGCCGCCGTCTGCTGCATCTTCTGGCCGTGCTCATCCATGCCGGTGACGAACAACACGTCATGGCCGTCAAGCCGCTTGAAGCGCGCCATAGCATCCGTGGCGATGCGCTCGTAAGCATGGCCTATATGCGGCGCGCCGTTGGCATAGGGAATGGCGGTCGTGATGTAATATTTTGGTTTGGTCATTTCGTTTCTTCGTCAAGGGATTCAGGAGGCCTTCAGGGCCTCGTCGACCCGCAGCAAGGCATCGACGACCGTCTGGCGGCGGTCGAGGTTTAGGGCATCTGCCTGGCGAATGGAATAGACCACATCGTCGTGGGCGCGGGCCAAAGGCGCACCCTGCCCCGCAAGGCCCGCATCGCGGGCCCGTTCCGCCACCCAGCCGATCAGCAGGTCACAGAAAATGGCATAGTCAGCGGCACTGTCGCGGCCACCGAAGCGGCTGCCCAGCTCGGCGCAAGCGGCGGCTGAGAGCTTCGCCCGCGACTTGAAATCGGCAAAGGCGGCGGCACCTTTTGACTCCAGCAGTTCGAGGGCGCGGCCCGGACTGCCATGCGACATTTCCGCTGCCATGCCGGCATCGCCAGCGCCCTCGCGCACCTCGCCGATCACTTTCAATGTGTTGTCGAACGACAGTGGTTGGAGCGGCAAACGGATGCTGCGCGACCGGATGGTGCGCAGCAAGCTTCCCGGCTGGTGGCAGACCATGAGGATGATGGCCCGTTCCGGCGGCTCCTCGATCATCTTGAGCAGCGCGTTCGAAGACGACGCATTGAGTTCGTCCACAGGATCGACAATGACGATACGCCAGCCGCCGGTCGCCGAGGTGCGGTTCATGAAGTCGATGGCTTGCCGGGCGTCGTCCACGGCAATCTCGGTCTTCAGGCGTTTGTTCTTGGTGTCGAGAGCCCGCTCAAGCACGAAAATATTGGGATGGGCGCCAGCGCCCAGCAGATGCGCTGTTTGTGAGTCAGCAGATACCGCCAGTGAGGAAAAATCTTGTTCGCCGGGTGGCTGCGCCAGATAGCGCGCGAAACGATAGGCCAGCGTTGCCTTGCCGATACCGCGCTGGCCGGAGATCAGCCAGGCATGGTGCAGTTTGCCCGACTGGCAGGCCTTCAGCAGCCTGGCCTCAGCGGCCTCGTGGCCATAAAGCACATGGCGGCGGCGCGGATGCCACGGCACATCGCGCGGGTCCTTGACGTCTTCGGCCACTACAGCACCTCGCCTACGATGGCCCAGACGCTTGCGGCCACATCCTCAACGGGTCGCGCCGCATCGATCAGGCGGCAGCGCTGCGGATCATGGCGCTGGATTTCGAGAAACCCGGCGCGCAGCCTTTGATGGAAGTCGAGGCCTTTGCGTTCATAACGGTCCTCCGCCCCGGCGCGGGACTTGGCGCGCGCCAAACCAATCGATGGATCGAGATCGAAGATCAAGGTGAGATCGGGCCGCGTGTCGGCAACGACGACACGCTCGATGGCGTCAAGCAGGTCCATCGGACAGCCGCCGGCATAGCCTTGATAGGCCCTGGTCGAATCCATGAAGCGGTCGCAGATGACGATGGCGCCACGGGCCAGTGCGGGCCGCACAATCATTTCGAGATGCGAATCGCGCGCCGCCGAATTGAGCAGGGCCTCGGCCCTGGCCGTCCAGCGCCCGACGTCGCCCGATACGAGAAGGGCGCGCACCGCCTCGGCCTCGGGCGTGCCGCCCGGTTCGCGCGTCACCACGATGTCGCGGCCTTCGGCCTTCAGGCGGTCGGCCAGCAAGCGGACTTGCGTCGACTTGCCCGAACCCTCGCCGCCCTCGAAGGTGATGAAACAGCCAGCCATCTAGCTGCCGAACACCATGATCAACACGCTGTCGAGAGCCCGCGACCACATGGAGGTGTCCTCCTCGACCCCTGCCGCCGTCTCTACCGGCACCTCGGCCAGCACCGTACCATCGAGCATGAAACGCACCGTGCCGACTTTCGCTCCGGCGCTGACCGGGGCCATCAGCGGGCCGCTATAGGCCAGTTTCATTTCCACTGCCGCCTGTTCGGCGGGCGACAGCGCCACCTGCACACTGTCCGATGTCACCAGATCGACGCTGCGTGCCGTACCGCCCCATACGGTGGCCTTGCCGACCCGGTCCCCCTTGGCATAGACGTCGATCGCCTTGAACTGGCGGAAGCCCCAATCGAGCAGTTTCTGGGCTTCGGATTTGCGGTCGTTGATGCTCTGCAGCCCGGCGATCACCATGATCAAGCGGCGGCCGTCACGGATGACGGAGCCCACTAGCCCATAGCCGGCCTCCTTCGTGTAACCGGTCTTCATGCCATCGGCACCGGGATAGTCCTTGAGCAGCGGATTGCGGTTCTTCTGGGTGATCTTGTTCCAAGTGAACTCCGGTAAGCTGTAGTATTTATATTGCTCCGGAAAATTGGTGATGATGTAGCGGGCCAGCATCGACAGCTCGCGCACGCTCATGTGGTGCTCGGGATCGGGCAAACCGGTGGCGTTGTTAAACTGGGCATCGGCCAATCCCAATTCCCGCGCCCGCTGGTTGAGCTTGACGACAAAGGCCGCTTCGCTGCCGGCAATGCCTTCGGCGATGGCAATGCAGGCATCGTTGGCCGATTGCACGATGGCGCCTTGCACCAGATCGCCAAGCTTCACCTTGGAATTCAATTCGGCATACATGGTGGAGCCGCCCGAGGCCGCTCCACCACGCCGCCAGGCGTCCTCGCTGACCAGAAACTCCTGATCGAGTTTAAGCTTTCCCGCTTTGAGTCCTTCGAAGACCATGATCATGGTCATCAGCTTGCTCATGCTGGCGGGCGGAATCTGGATGTCGGCGCCCTTCTCGAACATCACCTTGCCGGTGCGGGCATCAATGAGGATCGCTTCCGCCGCCTTGGTCTCGAAGGGCACATCCTGCGCGCCAGCCGCAGCCGCGCCCATGACGAGGCACGCCAGCAAAATGCAAAGTTTTAGAACCGGCCGCGGCATTCACTCTTCCACGCGATGAGATGCCAGCGAAGCTAGAGGCGTTCGGCGTGAAATGCAACTTGGGCAGGGATGCCCCCAGGGCGTCGAGTTCAGGTTAACGCGATTTTCTAATTGACGGTGTGTGGGGGATTCCGTTTCGGCGTGTTGCGGGTGATTCTTCCGGGTCGATTGCTTCGGGAGGGGTCCATGGAAGTGTTGTCGCCCGCGCCAAGCTTGCGCCTGTTGCTCGATCATTTTGCCGCGATCCGCGATTGGCGGCAACCGTGCAAAGTGATGTATCCGCTGCACGAGGTGCTGCTGCTGGTGTGCGGCACGATCGCTTGCGGCGGCGATTACGACGACATCGCCGATTGGGGCGAGGCGCATCTGGCGTTCCTGCGCCGCTTCTCTGAGTGTCACTTCGGCCTTCACTGGGCCGGCTGGCTGCGGGTGGTGATGAACCGCATTAATCCCGGCTTGTTCGCCGATTGCTTCACCGCCTGGGTCGCGGCGGCGATACCGGGCAAGATCGATCTTGTCGCTATCGATAGCAAAACTTCGCGGCGCAGTCACGACCGGGCTGGGAACAAGCTGCCACTGCATCTCGTCTCGGCCTTCGCCAGCCATGACCAGCTCGTGCTCGGCCAACAGGCTGTCGATGAGAAAGCCAATGAAATCATCGCTATCCCCGACCTCATTGCCCGCATCGAAACCCGCAGTCACACCGTCTCCCATACCGCCTCCTGGCTGTCCTGCGAACGCTCCTATCCCAGCGCGCCGCGCTTTCCCAATCTTGCCATGGCCGCCAGGATCGAAAGACGCGTCGAATGGCGCGGTGAAACATCCTGCGAGCGAAGCTACTACATCTCTTCCAGAGCGCTCAGTGCCGAAGCCTTCGCCGATGCGGTGCGAAGTCATTGGGCCATCGAGAACAGTCTCCACTGGGTTCTCGACGTCACCTTCCACGAAGACCTCTCGCGCTTGCGCCAAGGTCACGGCGCCCGCAACATGGCCATCGTCAGACACTTCGCCTTCAACTGCCTCAAACAGGTCAAAGACAAGCGATCAATGAAAGCCCGCAGAAAACGCGCCTCATACGATCCCGGTTACATGCTATCAATCATCCAGCCGCCAAGCCCTTGACCTGCACTCGGTGCGCTGGGAGAAAGTGATGGCAACGAGTTCAGGTCAAGGGGGATTGAGCAGGAGCCGCAACTGCACCCTGACGAACACCAGTGGCGCCTGCATTGAGAAATGAAAAAAGCGGCGGGACCTGCATCCGCCGCTTCAGAACTCCGGACGTCCGGTGATCGCCTAGCGCGAATAATATTCGACGACGAAGTGCGGTTCCATCTGCACCGGATAGGGCACATCCGAGAGGCCGGGGATGCGCACCAGGCGCGCCGTCATCGCCGAGTGGTTGGTCTCGACATAATCGGGAACGTCGCGTTCGGCAAGCTGGGTGGCTTCCAGAACCACCGCCATGTCCTTGGCCTTGGCCGTCAGCTCCAGCTGGTCGCCAGCCTTGAGGCGCATGGAGGCGATGGTCACGCGGCGGCCATTGACCTTGACATGGCCATGGCTCACCAGCTGGCGCGCCGCGAACATGGTCGGCACGAACTTGGCGCGGTAGACCACGGCATCGAGGCGGCGCTCAAGCAGGCCGATGAGGTTTTCAGAGGAGTCACCCGTCATGCGCGAGGCTTCGGCATAGACGGCGCGGAACTGGCGCTCGGATATATTGGCGTAATAGCCCTTGAGCTTCTGCTTGGCCTTCAACTGAATGCCGAAGTCAGAGAGCTTGCCCTTGCGGCGCTGGCCGTGCTGGCCGGGGCCATATTCACGCTTGTTGACGGGGCTCTTGGGGCGGCCCCAGATGTTTTCGCCCATGCGGCGGTCGATCTTGTGCTTGGCGCTTAAACGCTTTGTCATTTACGGTCTCCAATGTTGTGTTGGACCCACCCTCCTCAACACCGGTTTCCCGGCCGACAGGGCCAAAGGCCCACGGGCAAGCAAACACGGGACGCATGACGCCCCGTGTCTGGCGGCGCATATAGGTGAATGAGATAGATCTGTCAAATGTTACAGGTCCACGGCGGCTCCGAATCCAGGTTAACAGCGAGCTTCTGCGGAGGCGCAACCACGTACCCTGAGGTGCAAACACCACGTCTTGACTCGTTCGGCGTGTAACGCTTGTCCGTCCTTTTGTATCTTGAGGTCCTCCACTGCAATTTTGGAATGCCCTTTTTGGTATTTCTCATGGCAGCGTTAACCTGAGTTCGGAGCCCTGAGGCCCGAGCCCTTATCACCCCTCAACTTTTTCTTGATCCCCGGGAATCTCATATGATTCAAGGAGTCTCCATTGATTCTGG
>JBKJQD010000311.1:0-2760 GCA_046594125.1 Aestuariivirga sp. | reverse complement strand
CGGGCCTGCAGCAGCGCGCTGTCGTTGCTGTCGACAGGCAGAATGATTTCCATGATCTCGTAGACGGTGACGCCTTTCATGCGCGGATCTTGCATGATCTGGCTCATGCGGCTGTCGACGGTCGACTTGATCTCGGCGGTCTTGCGGTCGATGTCGCCGGGAGCGACCTTGATGTTCTCACGGTAACGCGATCCAATAATGCGGTTGAAGCCGATCTGGGTTGCAATATAGGCGCGGAACGTCACGTCGCTGATGCCGGCTTTCTTGAGGCGCGCCAGAAGACCGGCGGCATCGGTACTCATGCCTTTCGAAACCCTGGCGATCTGGCCGGTGATGTCGGCGTCGGTGGCCGTCATGTTGTATTTCTTGGCCTCTACATTCTTGACCTGATCATCGACGAGAGACTGCAGCGCTTTCTTCCGCGACAGGGCCTCGGGCTTGGTGTCGCCGAGGATCTTAAGAAGCGTGATGCGCTGTGAAATGTCATACTCGGTGACCGGCTTGTCATTGACGATAGCCACCACTCCCTGGCCTTCGGCCCAGGCTGGCGCCACCGCAAGCAGGCACAATGCAACAATTGCGAAAAAGACCCTGATCATCGGCCGCATCAGAATTTGAAGCCGCCATCGACCCGGCCAAGGGTGCGCAGTTCCACGGACAGCTTCAGCGAATGGTCGGTCTGGTCTTGCAGATCCTTGCTCTCGGCATAGGTCAGTCTTGCACTCATGCAGTCGCAATCAAATGCGATGCCGATATTCTTGTTCATGAATCCGCTGCCCTCGATGTCATAGCGGAACCCGCCAAACAGGCTCCAGGCTTCGTCCAGTTTGTAGCTGACATCGCCCCACACCTGCTGTTCCCGGCTATCCCGGCCATAGGCAGCGGCGGCGGCTATATCGGCATAGCTTAAAGAGCCTGAAATCCTGTCCAAAGTGAGGCTGGCGGCGGCTTCCTGCACGTTGATACGTGACAGGTCCTCTTCCACGCGCGCCTCATATGTCAGGCGCAGGCTGTCTGTTGGCTGGAAGGCCACCGCACCCACCAGGTCGGAACGCGGGCCATCGAGACCCGAACCACTGGTGAAACTGTTGGTTCCGGCGATGTGGAAGCTTTCGCCGAAACTGGTGCGCAGGAAGCCGCCGTTGTCACCCAGAAGATTGTAGACGAAACCGGCATTGGCGCGGGTGCCGCCCTCATAGCGGTCAAAGCCGGTGAAGCGGTCGGCGAGGAACAGGTTGGAGTGATCGAAATTGAGGGTGATGGCGTCCTCGTTGCCAATGTTGTTCTCGTCCTGCTCATTGGGCGAGGTCATCACCTGGAACACTGGTGTCACGATGCTCTGGCCAAGGCTGCCGCCCGAGATGAAGGGCCAGCGCACATCGACACCGGCCAGCGGCAGAACTTGCGCCGAGGTGTCGTTGCTGGTGGCGGCACCTGGAACATTATCGGTGAGATAGAGGTCGCTACGGAGCTGGGCGAAGGGGGTGATGATCTGGCCCGGCCCGTTGATGAACTGGCGCTGCCAGTGCAGGTTGGCCACGGCGCGCGACTGTTCGGTGCCAAGGCCATACTGTCCGATGAGATTGAGCGCTTCGTCGCGGCGCAGCGAATAGGCGCTCATGTCGAAGCCCAGTTCGCCGCCCATCACCGGCTGGTCAAAGTAATAACTGAGATTCACATAGGGCAAGGCATACGGCAGCTTGTCCTGACTGTACTGGTCGCGTTGCGCCTGACTGAGGTCCGACTGGTCGAGCGTCGTCTGATAATAAAAAGCCTGTGCCGAAGCATAATTGCGCTCGGCGAGCCCGGTCACATGGGCGGAACTGGTGATCAGGCTGGAATTATCGATGTCGTAGTCTTTAAGGAAGGTATGGTCGCTGGCCGCCGTCCCATCCCAGCCCCAGGTCCAGACATCATTGAGGCGGAAGTCGCCCTTGGACTCGATGGCGCCGCGCCAGCTGCTGTCATCAGTGGCCTGCTTTGGGTCAAGCTGGTAGATGCCGTAGCCGCGGATATTATAGGTGCCGCTGGCCAGACGGTGACGCCATTCGACATCGCCGAGCACGCCCTGCTTGCTGGTCAACCGGGGCTTGAAGGTCACGTCGGCATTGGGTGCCACTTCCCAGAAATACGGCGCCGTGACGCCAAAGCCATAGGCCTTGCCATAGCTGAAGCTGGGGATGAGGAAGCCGGTGCGGCGCTTCACCGACGGATCGGGATAGGAAAGATACGGCGTCCAGAAAACCGGAAGGCCGCCGATCTCCAGCTTGGCGTCGCGATAGGTGATCGTCTTGGTATTCTGGTCGTGAGTCGCCTCGCGCGCCAGGATTTGCCACAGCGGTTCTCCGCCTTCGTCGATACACGTCTTACACGCGGTGTAGCTCACATGCTCGAAGACCGTGATGCCGCCTTCCTGGCGCCGGGCATAGTCGGCGGTAATGGTGACATCATTGGTGAGCAGCGCCCGCACATGACGGGCGAAGCCTTCCTTGAACTTGTCGTTGATGACGGCCATCGAGGCTTGAAGAATATTGCCGTTGGGCTCGCGCACCTCGACTGAGCCATTGGCGGTCAGGGTGTTCTTGTTCATGTCGTAGACGACCCTGGTGGCGGTCAGCGTATAGGGGCCGTAGACTAGCTGGACGCTGCCCGTGGCGATGGCGATCTTGCTCCGGCCGTCATAGGTCAGCTTGGTGGCCACGACGTTGACGCGGGTTCCGGGGGGCGGCTCCTTGCTCACCGGGGCCACGAATTTCGGGG
>JBKJQD010000134.1:0-3271 GCA_046594125.1 Aestuariivirga sp. | reverse complement strand
GCCCAACATGCGCCCACCGTCCAGGCGGCTCCCCCGGCGACAGCGATTGCAACGAAAACCACAGGGACCGACAATGCGGATATTGCCGGGCGTATCCGTAGCATATTTTCAGAAATTCCGGCTCTCAGGGCGATTCGGGTGCAGGTTTCCGCCGGCGTAGTGACACTTAACGGCACCGTACCTACTCGTGACGATGTCAAGCGCGCCGAAGGGATCGCCGGCCGCGTGTCAGGCGTTGTGACCGTCCAGAACGAAGTCACACGCGATTTGAACGTTAACGCAAATCTCAAGCCTGCGCTCGGCCACTTCGGACAAGATTTTCGAGGGTTGGTCCAGGCGCTTCCTCTGCTAGGCCTCGCGCTCGCAATCGCTCTGGTAATCGGTTTCCTCGGTTTCCTCTTGGCATCGTTCGAAAGCTTCTGGCGATGGGTGATGCCCAACTCGTTCCTTGCTGAACTAACCGCAACGTTCATCCGGTTCGCGTTCATTATCCTGGGTCTTATCGCGGCGCTGGAAGTTCTCGGTGCGACGGCGCTTCTGGGCGGCGTACTAGGGGGGGCGGGAGTTATCGGCATTGCGATAGGCTTCGCGGTTCGCGACAACGTCGCCAATTATGTTTCCAGCATTATGCTAAGCCTAAGACAGCCGTTTCGCGCCAACGAATTAGTCGTGATTGATGGACATGAAGGGCGGGTTGTACGGCTTACATCGCGTGCAACGGTCTTGATGACGCTAGATGGCAACCACTTGCGCATTCCGAACTCGATTGTTTTCAAGTCGGTCATTCTCAATTTCACACGTAATTCAGAACGCCGCTTCACTTTTGATCTTGGGGTGGATGCCGATGATGATCCGGTGGCAGGCATGGCAATAGGGTTGGCAGCGGTGAACGCATTAAAGTTTGTTCTCACTATGCCGAAAGCAACGGCTATCATTCAAGATGTGGGCGACTCCAATATTCTGCTCCGCTTTTTCGGATGGGTGGATCAAACCGAGACCGACTTCTTCAAAGGTCGGAGCCTCGCAATTAATGCTGCGACACGCGCATTGACGAGCTCAGGATTTGCGCTGCCGGAACCGATCTATCGTCTACGTTTCGATGAGAGCGCTCCATTGCAGCTCAAAGGTGTTGGTTCCGAGCGGGACAGCAAGCAAGTTTACGACAAACCCGCGCCGGTCGCTGCTGGTACCGATGACGACACTAGCCCTGATACGCATGTCGAAGAGTTGGTGACCGAGGAACGAGCAGAAATCGGCAAGGAGGACTTACTTGACGGCAACCGGCCTACTGAGTGACTTCACCCGTTCGATTTACGCCATTGTTGCAGTCCGACAAGCAGCATAAATGTTGCGCTTCTGGATATCCCAGAAATTATCCTTCGGCCGGAGCCCCGGCAACAGCCGCGATGATGCAGATAAGACCCACTAGGACAAATCCGCACCGGGCAAGCATCCCGCCGACGTGGGAGCGCAGTGAAACCCACAAGGCGAGCAACGCTTGTACTGCGTAAAATAGGCCGAAGGCACGCGATGAAAGCGCGATAACAGAGTAGGGATCGGTCAGCCATACAACTGCAATCGACAGCGCGCTCGCTGCCATGAACGCGCCGCGTATCCCAAGTTTGCGGCGCGACACTTCCACTAGCAGGCCTCCCGATCCGATAGAATCAGCTATCGCCGCGCTCAATTGGCTGGAAACTGCCCCGATCAGAACGAAGATGCCAAGCGCTGGCGCTACGAGTTTCATGATGTCGAGGATGCCGGCAACGCCTTCGGCGCGCTGCGCCTCATGGAGAAACGGGGTCAACAAGGCTAGAAAGGCGAGATAGATTACGCTCGAAATCCACTGAGCCCTTTGCATAGCTCGCACGCGCGTCCTCTGATCGTAGCTATCGCCCATAAAGCGCGACGTCTCGAAGCCTTGTACGGTTATGAGCAGGCCCAAAAGCAATGGGACGCCAGACCAAGACAGCTTTGATGCCGGAATGTCGAGCGGTACCCAGGCCTGAGTTGCCCACCACCAAGCGAGCCCAACCAAGAGGCCGAGGATCACGCCGAGCTTCACCGAAACGCTGGCGTGCGCGGCATGCTCGATCTTCTTTATATCGCCAGAGAAGGTCAGCGCGGCCAGGATAACGATGATCAAGGTCACGAGACCATTAGCGATGACGCCATGCCAGACTATTGGCACGTTGAGCAGCTTCATCGAAAATTCGGCAAGCAACTTGAGATAGTAGGCGACCGACACGGCATAGGCGATCGCCAGCATGACCTGCCCGGCGCGCATCGCCCAGGCCATAGGATCGTTAGCAGAGAGAGTGGGCGCTATATTTTCTACATGAATGATGTTGAAGCGGATGACTGCACCTAACGCGTAGGCAATCGCCAGCAGCGCAGCCATCGCCAAAATTGCAGCCGACCCGAACTCCTTTGCCAGCAGAGGGCCGCAAATAAGGAAGCCCGAGCCGATGATCGATGCCAGGGGTGTGACCGTCGCGCGCCATTCGTTCGAACGGGCAAACTGCCCGAAGCTCAACAAGCCAATCACAAAAATGGCGCTCAGGATTGCGAGGAAGATAATCACTGGCGACCTTTCGAACGAGCGGCGCCCGAGATTGAAATCACAGTTACTTTGGCAGAGTGAGCCACTAAAAGGTAGGCCTGGACCGCGATGAATTTTTTAGGCAGTCGACAAGGTCGGGAGAAGCAATGACTACCGCTTTCGCACAAAAACCCACTAACAAAAGCATTCGAGGTAATCGCTTCGAACACCTACCGCTCTACCGCTGGTGGCAAATGGAAGTCGTCGGACCTATCGATCACCCAGAGGTGGTCCGAACAATTATCGAAGACAGTGGATGGTCTCTGCGTTACGTCTTCATGACGATGATGTCAGCCGGGATTGCTGTACTCGGGCTGTTACTGTCATCGCCAGCCGTAGTCATCGGGGCAATGTTAATCTCGCCTCTTATGGGCCCGGTTCTCGGCTTAGGATTTAGCTTAGCGCTTTTCGATTTCGCCGAGATGCGCCGCGCGCTTCAATCTCTTCTGGTCGGCACTGTAGTGGCCGTCACCTTCACCGCTATCATCGTGCTGGCGTCGCCATTGAAGTCGGCGACGACGGAAATCATGACGCGGACGCGACCAAATCTTTTCGACCTGTTGGTCGCTTTGTTCGCAGCATTGGCTGGCACCTTTGCTATTATCCGCGGGCGGGGGGAAGCGATCGCCGGGGTGGCTATCGCTACAGCACTGATGCCTCCGCTTGCCG
>JBKJQD010000086.1:0-16033 GCA_046594125.1 Aestuariivirga sp. | reverse complement strand
CCCTGCCCCTCCCCACAAGGGGGAGGGGCAGGGGTGGGGGTCCGCGAGTCGAGACCTTGGCCACCCCCACCCCGGCCCTCCCCACAAGGGGGAGGGAGAAGTTAGGGGCGACCTCATGCCTTTCCGCTCTGGGAGACCTGTGTTGCGCCAGCCCCGCCTGACTGCGGAACTTCTTGCCCTGGTGGACCGCGTCGAAACCGACCCCGGCCCCGATGCCCATCGGGTGCCGATGACCGACGATGATTACGCTGCGGTGGCTGCCGACATCATGACCAAATGCGGCGGCGGTCCATTGCGGGTCTTTGCCTATGGATCACTGCTGTGGAAACCGGGGTTCGACTATTCCAGCCGGGTGCCGGCACGGTTAATCGGCTGGCACCGGGCCTTCTGCATGACGCTCAACCGTTTCCGGGGATCGCCGGAAAATCCCGGCCTCATGCTGGCGCTCGACCATGGCGGCTCATGCGTGGGCGAAGTCTTCGAGGTCCAGCCGGATGCGGTTGCCGTTGAACTGGGAAAGCTGCTGCGCCGCGAGATCCCTTACCGCCGGCTGGCTGGCGCCTACCGCTGGGTCGAAGCTCGAACCGGCCGGGGTCCGGTGCGGGCCTTGACCTTCTATGCCGGTATGCGCAACGACCACTTCTACGCCGTCCACCCCATTGCCGAACAGGCAAGACTCATCGCCCGCGCGGCGGGCCACGGCGGATCGGCGGCGGCCTATCTCTTCCAGACCGTGAACAAGCTGGAAGAACTTGGCATTCACGACAGCTACATCTGGCAACTTGAAGAACAGGTCGCAGCCGAGATCAGGCGGATGCATCCGCTGGCCTGAGTGGTGCGGCCGCTGCCGCCCGCAGCGCGTAAATCCCCGCCGCGATAATCAGCGCGGTGCCAGCCGCTGTGGTCCACGACGGGACTTCGCCAAAGAACAGGAAACCCCAGATCGGCGCCCAGATGATGCCGGTGTATTCGAAGGTCGTCACCAGATTGGCCTCGGCCGAACGATAGGCGTGGGTGAGCAGCGACATGGCGACGGCGGCGATGACCCCGCACAGTCCCATCAGCAACAGATCGCTGGTCCCCGGCATGATCCACGGCCGCACCAGAAAATCGAGGCTGGGATGGCCCAACTTTGTGATGCCGAGAAAGCCGAATGCCAGTGCGATGAGGACCGCGCCAACCAGGTAGACGCCGTTCTGGTAGAAGGCCATCACCGTTGCCGGCTCACTGACGCCGACGCGGCGGGCAATGACCATCGCCAGCCCGTAGGTGGCGGCACTCAGCAGGCTTAGCAACGCCGCCGGTTCGAACACGGCGCTGCCAGGTTGCAGGATGATCAGTACACCGAAGAAACCGGCGATCAGCGCGCCCCAGGCCTTGGCCGTCACCGTCTCGCCAAGCACCGGCCCGGCCAGAATCGTCACGATGATGGGTGCCGTGAAGAACAGCGCCACCGCCTCAGCCAGCGGCAATGCGGCAAGCGCCATGTAATAGGCCGTATAGGCGACCAGCAGGATGGCGCCGCGCACCACGAGGATCGGCCAGTTGCGGCTGGCGATCTTGGGGATACCGGTCTCGGCCTGCACCATGACGATAAGAATAGGCAGCGCCACCAGGCAGCGGATGGCGATGGCCAGCGTAACAGGATAATCGCCGCTGATGCGCTTGATGATGGCGTCCTGGACCGAGAAGATCAGAATGCCAAGCGCCAGCGACAGGATTCCGGCGAGATTGCGGTTGTGGCTCATGGCGCGAACATGCGCGCGGCACGGCGTTCATGCCAGCCGGTTGGCGGCATGTTTGATCTGCAAGCGGCGAATGGACTATTCGGCGGCCTGTGGCGGCAGCCTCTCGCTGTGGAAGATATAGAGGCCCGAGCCGATGATCAGTGCGGCACCGCCCCACGTCCACAGGTCGGGCCAATCGCCCCAGATGGCGAAACCGAACAGGGTGGCCCAGACCAGCGACGAGTAGGAGAACGGCGCCACCACCGACGCCGGGGCGCAGCGCACGGCGCGGATCAGGAACAGGTGGCCCAAGCCCCCCATGGCACCGCTGGCGGCAAACAGCAGCCAGTCCGTGGCGGTGGGCCAGGTCCAGAACCACGGCACGATAACGCTCGTCACCAGCGCTCCCGCCGCCGCGGTATAAAGAAGCGACGTCAGGGGATCGTCATTGCGCACCTTGCGGGTAATGAGCTGATAGTTGGCGTTGCACAGGGCGGCGGCGAGAAGGAACAGGACACCATATCCCATGCCGCCCAGCCCCTCCTGCCAAGGGCGGACCACGACCAGGGCGCCCACAAAGCCGATTATCACGCCGATCCAGCGCCTTGCGTCCACTTTCTCGCCCAGCATGGGAATTGAAAAAATGGTGACGAGGATGGGGCTCAGGAACATGATCGTGGTGGCGGTGGCCAGTGGCGTGCTGCGGATGCCGGCGTTGAACAGGCTGGTGGTGGCCATCAGAATGACCGAGCGCGACAGTTGCAGCCTGGGCGAGCGGCTCACCATCAATGAGCCAAAGCGTGGCCCGCAGGCCAGGGCGGCGACCAGCGTGGCGAAGAAAAAGCGGCCCCATGTCACCTGCAGCAGCGAATAGGTTTCGAGCAGGTGCTTCATGATGGTGTCGAGTGCTATGAAACAGAACATGGTGGCCAGCATCCACAGGATGCCGATGCTTCGGTTCTCGGTTGTGTCGGGCGCCATGCGGGGAAGCTATAGAACCGGCACCGCGCCAAACCAATTGGTGAATGGCTTTGATCGGTCTGCGGGAATTGCATGGCGGCAATGTTCATGGAACTGTCATAAAATTGGGGTCTAGGCAGAACATGACAGACCAAAGCTACAACGTGCTGTTTCTCTGCACCGGCAACTCGGCGCGGAGCATTCTGGCCGAAGCCATCATGAACCGCTTGGGCGGAGGCCGTTTCAAGGGTTATAGCGCTGGAAGCCAGCCCAAGGGCCAGGTTCACCCATTTGCCATCGGCCTGCTCCGGCAGTTCAACCATGTCACGGATGATCTTCGCTCCAAATCCTGGGATGAATTTGCCAAGTCTGGCGCGCCACAGCTCGATTTCGTCTTCACCGTCTGCGATTCCGCCGCCGCTGAAGTCTGTCCGATTTGGCCGGGCCAGCCGATGACCGCCCATTGGGGCATCCCGGATCCCGCCGCCGTGACGGGCAACGAGGCCGAGCGCCGGGCCGCCTTCGCCGATGCCTATGGCCGCATGGACAATCGCATCTCGATCTTCTTGAGCCTGCCGCTGGCCTCCCTCGACCGCATGGCCCTCAAGAACCGTCTCGACAAGATCGGTGAAAGCAAGGTTTGATGCTTCTATCCCGGCAATTGGCTGCCGAAGCGGCCGGCAGCTTTTTCCTGCTGGCAACGGTGGTGGGTTCCGGCATCATGGCGGAGAAACTGGCGGGCGGAAACGCCGCCATTGCCCTGCTTGGAAATACCATTCCCACCGGAGCAATGCTGGTGGTTCTCATCACCATGTTCGGACCCGTGTCAGGCGCCCATTTCAATCCAGCCGTGACAATGGCGGCACGATTGCGCGGCGAAATGGACAGCTTGAAGGCCATTAATTTCATCGTGGCGCAAACCGCAGGTGCCGTGGCTGGTGTATGGGCCGCCCATGCCATGTTCGGCCTCGACATTCTTCAACTGTCGGCCAAGGTCCGCACGGGTGCGGATCAGTGGTTCGCGGAGGCGGTTGCCAGTTTTGGGCTATTGACGGTGATCTATGGCACCTTGCGCGCCAACCGTCAGGCCGTCGCCACCAATGTCGGACTCTATATCACCGCTGCTTACTGGTTCACCGCATCGACCAGCTTTGCCAATCCCGCCGTGACACTGGCCCGCTCCCTGACCGACAGCTTTTCTGGCATCAAGCCACAGGATGTCGCGGGCTTCGTGGCAGCCCAGTTGGCAGGTGCCACGCTGGCCGTGGCGTTCGATCACTGGTTCACAGCGAAAAACTGACGCCCGCCTTCTCCGCTGCGGCTTTCAACTCGTTATAGAGGCCATCGGGCAGGGGAATGCCTTCTGCCTGGCGCTTGGCCCGCCGTTCCCATTCCGGACCACCCGCCGCGTAGGTGCCGGGTTGGGCCTTGAAGGCGTCGAGATAGGCACGGAGCCGTTCGCCGAAGGCTTCCATGGTCATGTACAGGGTAGGATCGATGGCCATGACGAAGTGGCCCATCATCGAGTCGGCCAGGTCAGTGCCCTTCTGCTCGAAGGAAAGCCGCATGCCGGTCAATACGCCGCCCAGCACCTCGGCAAGGCCTGCCAATGCCGCACCCTTGTAGCCGAAATCAATGCCGCCGACCGGCGCCAGCGCCACCGCCTGTTGCGGGCCGGTAACAAATTTCCCCTCCGCATCAACGGCCACTCCCTGAGGTAATTCAATGCCTTCGGTGCGATACCTCAGAACCTTGTTCCACGGGATGGAGCTGGTCGCCATGTCGAGCAGGAAGGGGTTGCCGCCAGGATTGGGTGCCGCCAGCGAGATCGGGCTGGTGCCGTGAATGGGCTTTGATCCACCATGGGGAACGACGAAGGCACCGGAGTTGGCGGTGACGAAACCGATGAAGCCGGCATCCGCCGCCGCGATGGTGTAGGCGCCAGCTGCCCCGAAATGGGTCGAGTTGATGACGGCGGCCATGCCGATGCCGCAGTCGCGGGCGATGGCGCAGGCTTCGTCCATGGCCTTGTACATGGCGATGTGGCCCATGCCGCCATCGGCGTCGACGAGTGCTGCGGCGCGGCGCGGATGGCTGATCCTGATGTCGGGCGATCCCTTGGCCAGCCCCGAACGCAGACAATTGCCATAAAGCGGCAGCAGCCTGATGCCATGACTGTCGACGCCATGGGCCGAGGCGTGCAGCATGGCCCAGGTGGCGGCCTCGGCTGATTCAGCATTGGCACCGGCTGAGGTGAGGACGGCCTTGCTCAACTCCGCCAGTTGGGAAACGGTAGCGCTGCGCATCAGGTGATCTTGCCGCCCAGTTCATCGGCAAGGTGGACGCGGATGATCTCCTCGAAGCTTGTCTCCGCCTTGAAACCAAGCTCGCGGCCGCGCTGGGCCACGAAATTGCGCGGCCAGCCGGCGACGATCTTCATGATGGTCTCGTTGGGTTCGCGGCGGATGCGGGCCACCACCTTGTCGCCAGCCACCTTGCGCAGTGCCTCGATCTGCTCGCCCACGGTGCAGGACACGCCGGGCAGGGTGATGTTACGGCGGGCGCCGAGAACGGCGGTATCCATCGTAGCGCCATGGATCAGGAAACCGATGGCGCTGCGCGGCGACACATGCCAGTGGCGCACGTCCTCGCCCACCGGAAGCACGGCCTCAACGCCCGCCAGCGGTTCGCGGATGATGTTGGAGAAGAAACCCGAAGCCGCCAGGTTGGGCTTGCCGGGGCGCACGCAGACGGTGGGGAAGCGCAAGCCCACGCCATCGAAGAAGCCGCGGCGCGAATAATCCGCCAGCAGTAGCTCGCAAATCGCCTTCTGGGTGCCATAGCTGGTGAGCGGCGTGGTGAAATAATCGTCCGGAATGGCCTCCGGGAAGGGCGCACCGAACACCGCGATGGACGAGGTGAAGATGACCTTCGGCTGGTAGCCGCCGCCCAGCTTGCGGATCGCCTCGAACAGGTAGCGGGTGCCATCGAGGTTGATCTGGTAGCCCTTCTCGAAATTGGCCTCGGCTTCGCCCGAGACGATGGCGGCGAGATGGAAAATGACATCGGGGCGCGCCGCCACCAGCTTTTCGGCCTCGCCGGGAAGCGACAGGTCGCCGATCAGCGTCTCAACCGTGAATGTTGACGCAGGCGGTGGCGGCGCCAGAACCACATCCTGGCGGATGATGCTTGAAATCGGGCTTTGGCCCAAGGCGCCATCAGCGCAGAGCCGGTTGATGAGTTTCACGCCGACCATGCCGCCAGCACCAATAACGAGGATTTTCACGCTGCTCTCCAGTTCCCAAGGATGGGGGTTAGAATTGCCATGACCGCCCGCCAGCGGCAAGGACAACCTCGATTCCGCCATGTTGAACAGATTATTGACAGTTTATGTTGTAAGACCGCATCCCGTCCGTACCCGGACCCTTCGGAAAGATCATGGCACCTCGTACCGATTCCGCCGCAACCGACGAGTTGCAAAACGTCTACCGCGCCAGCCGCGGCGCCTTCATTTCGACCGCCGTTTTCAGCAGCATTGTCAATATCTTGATGCTCACCGGCCCACTGTTCATGCTGCAGGTCTATGACCGTGTGCTAACCTCGGGCAGCGTGCCAACACTGGTGGCCCTGATTGCCATCGTGTTGATTCTCTACGCCTACTACGGATTTCTCGAATATCTGCGGGCCAGGCTCCTGGTGCGCATCGGCCGCCGTGTCGAGGAACAATTGCGCGCCCGCGTCTTCGACGTGGTCACCACCCACGCCTTGCGCAAGACGCCGGGTGTGGGCTCGCAGCCGCTCAACGACCTGGCCACCGTCCGGCAGTATCTGTCGGGGCAGGGCCCCTTCGCCTTCCTCGACATGCCATGGATGCCGGTTTATTTGGGCGTGATATTCCTCCTGCACTGGATACTGGGGGTGGCATCGCTGCTGGCGGCGATCACCATTTTCATGCTGGCGGTGATTTCCGAGCGTGTCACCCGTGGACCGATCGCCGAATCGACCAAGGCCACCATCAAGGCCGCCCAGATGACCGACGAGGGCCGCCGCAATGCCGAGGCGCTCTATTCACTAGGTATGCTGGGTTCGCTGCGCTCACGCTGGCTCGAAGTGCAGCAGACGGCACTCGACCACCAGACCTCCGCCAATGATTCCGGCGGAGCACTTGGCGCCATGTCGCGGGTGCTGCGCTTGATGGTCCAGTCGGGCATCCTGGCGCTTGGTGCTTATCTGGCCATCCAGCAGGAGATTTCGTCGGGCGCGATGATCGCCAGTTCGATCATCATGTCGCGGGCGCTGGCGCCAGTCGAGCAGGCGGTGGCCAACTGGCAGCAGTTCCTGTCGTTCCGCAAGGCGCGTGAGCGGCTGACCAATGTGCTGAAATCGGTTCCGCCCCGCGAGGCTCCGATGAAACTGCCCAAACCAGTGGGCAAGCTTGATGTCGAGGGCCTCATCGTGCAGTTGCCGGGCATGGAAAAGCCGCTGCTGCAGGGCATCACCTTCACTGTCAATCCCGGCGAGGGCATCGGCGTCATCGGGCCTACCGGGGCTGGCAAATCGACACTGGCGCGGGCCCTGGTGGGCATTACCCCGCCGACGCGCGGCCATATCAGGCTGGACGGCGCAACCCTTGACCAGCGCGACCCAGACGAGCTAGGCCGCATGATCGGCTACCTGCCCCAGGACGTGCAGCTCTTTGATGGCACCGCCGCCCAGAACATTTCGCGCTTCGATCCAAATCCCGAACCCGACAAGATCATTGAAGCCGCCAAACTCGCCAATGTGCATGACATGATCATGCGCCTGTCCGACGGCTACAATTCGCCGCTTGGTGAAAATGGCGCCAAGCTCTCAACAGGCCAGCGCCAGCGCATCGCCCTGGCCCGCGCCATCTACGGCGATCCGGCACTCTTCGTTCTCGACGAACCCAATTCGGCACTCGATGCCGAAGGCGAGGCCGCCCTCGACTTTGCCATCCGCCATGCCATGTCGCGCGGCGCCGCCGTCGTGGTCATCGCTCACCGGCCCAGCGCTTTGGCCGCCATTCCCAAGATGCTGGTTCTGGCCGATGGCAAGATGGCCGCCATGGGACCGCGCGACGAGATCATGCGCAAGGTGCTGACCAGGCAGAATTCTTCGGCAAGCAACGTCGAACGGCTGCCGCCGCAATCGCAAGGCGAGGTCAACTGACGCCATGAAGAGATTTGATACCGATATCTCACTGCTGCGTTTTCAGAAGGCTGGATACGTTTCAGTGTTTGTCATGCTGGGCGTGGTCGGCGGCTGGTCGGTGTTGACCAGCATCAACGGCGCGGTGATCGCCGGGGCCACGGTGGTGGCGGAATCCAACACCAAGCGCATCCAGAGCAAGGACGGCGGCATCATCCGCGACATCCTGATCAAGGATGGCGACCGGGTGAATGCCGGCCAGCCCATGCTGAAGCTCGACGACACCGACACGCGCAGCGAACTCGACATCGTCGACGCACTGCTGGCCGAGGCGCTGGCGAGGCGCGCCAGACTCGAAACCGAACGCGATGGTGTTGAGAAGATTGTATTCCCCGATGACTTGATGTCGCGCAAGGATGATCCCAAGTTGGCCAGCCTGATGCTCGGCCAGGAAAAACTCCATGCCGCCCGCATGTCGATGGTGCAGGGCAAGATCAACCAGCTGACCGAGCAGATCGGCCAGATCGGCGAACAGGTGATGGGCGTCGACGCGCAGATCAAATCCAAGGAAGACCAGATCAGGCTGATCGGCGATGAACTTGTCGGGCTGATCCAGCTGAAGGCCAAGGGACTGGTCTCCCTGAGCCGGGTCAGTTCGATGCAGCGCGAAAGAGCAAGGCTTGAAGGCGAGCGCGGCGAACTCACCGGCCAGCGTGCCAGCGCCCAATCGAAAGTCAGCGAAGTCAAATTGCAGATCCTGCAGGTGACAGAGGAAACGCTGACCCAAACGCTCAGCGACCTGCGCGACACCGAAGGCAAGGTCGCCGAATTGAGTGAGCGCAAGGTGGCAGCCGCCTCGCGCCTCGAGCGCATGGTGATCAAGGCACCGATCACCGGCGATGTCTATCAATTGGCCGTCCACACCCTTGGCGGAGTGGTAAGCCCCGCCGAGACCTTGATGCTCATCGTGCCCGAGGGCGACGATCTGATCTTGCAGGCGCAGGTGACACCGCAGAACATCGAACAGGTCACCATCGGCCAGTTCGCCAAGGTCAGGTTTCCGGCTTTCGCCAGCCGCTTCACGCCGGAAATCGACGCGCAAGTGACGAGCGTCGCCGCCGACGTCTCACGCGCCGACCAGAACACGCCGCCATTCTACACGGTCAAACTGAAGCTCGCCGCCGGCGAATTGGCCAAGCTCGGCGATCACAAACTGAAACCCGGCATGCCCGCCGAAGCCCATATCCAGACCTACGCGCGTTCGCCCTTGTCATATTTCATCAAACCGCTGGAGGACCAGATCGCCCACACCTGGCGCGAAAGATAGCGGAACACGGCGCTTGGCCTGTTTATCAGGACCGGCGCGGCGCCGGGGTGGAGCGGCGCACCACAAGATCGACAGGCCACACTTCAGCGGGAAGTTTGCCATCGGGATTGCGCAGGAGATCGATCACCAGTACCGCGATGCGGCGTCCGGCGTCACCAATGGGTGATTGCGTGGTGGTGAGCGGCGGATCGAAAGTTTCAGCACGGAGTTCGTGCAACCGGTCGTCGTGGGCGATGACGGCGATATCTTCACCGATCCGCAGGCCCGCCGCGTTGCAGGCACGCCTCACGCCCGCCGCCTGGGCAATGCTGGAACAGACAAAGGCACTGGGCCGGATGTCTGAGGCGAGCATGCGGGCGGCGTTCTGGAACCCGTTCTCGTCATGCATTGGGCCGCCGCTGATCAGCTTGTCATCCGCTGCCAGTCCGCGCGCGCCGAGCGCTTCACGATAACCGGCCTCGCGTTCGGCGGCGAAGTTGAAGCGCGGGTCACCATTAATCAGCGCGATGTGGCGGTGCCCCAGATCGAGCAGCAGGCGGGTCGCCGCCAAAAAGGCGCCGCGATTGTCGATGTCGAGATATGCATAGGGCAAGGCGGATCTGGTACGGCCATGGACAATGAATGGCATGCCAAGTTCGGCCAAAAGGGCAGGGCGGTTGTCGGCGATAGCGGGGCTTGAAACGATCATGGCGTCGACGCGGGCGTTGCGGACAATGCGGCGGTAGATCGCCTCCTCGCTCTGCTGGCCGCGCGCCATGGCCAGCGTCACGTCATAGCCCCGATCCGAAGCCGACTCGACAAAACCACCAAGAAACTCGGTGAACAGCAGATCGCCCAGCATATTGCGCTCGCCCGGGAAAATGACACCCAATACACCCGACTGTCCCGTGGCCAAGCGGCGGGCGGCGGCACTGGGACGATAGCCGTGCAGATCGGCGGCGGCCTTGACTCGGAAGCGGGTTTCCTCCGAAACTTCCGGAAAGCCGTTCAGCGCGCGGCTGACGGTGGTCTGGGAGAGGCCAAGCTGGCCGGCGAGTTCACGCAGGTTCATGCGCTACCTTCGCATGCCTTCAAAGCGCTTTCAATTTCTAATCACCGCCGGGGTTAAATCCATACTGCGACTGCGAAGAAATTGTGCGTCGCAACATGGATTTATGGCGATCCAAAGCGCTTTGAGTCTTGACGTGGGCTAAATTTATGTTAAGAGATGATTATTCAAAGCGCTTTGAAAACAAGAAGCCATTATACGGGCCGGGCGCTTGGAATGGCAATCTGATCATTTGGGAGGAAACCACATGAAATTTCATCTGACTCTCGGCGTCGCAGCTATGGCTCTCACCCTGGCAAGCCCGGCCTTTGCCGAATTGAAATTCGAACCTGGCAAGGACGCCCGCTTCCACTGGGCCGATCTCGACGCCCTCAAGAAAGTCGATCTCAAGGGCGAGACGCTGACCATATTTGGTCCTTGGCGCGGTGACGACGAAACGCTGGTGCAGAATGTCCTCGAGTACTTCCGCGAAGCAACCGGGGCTGAGGTCAAATATTCCTCCTCCGAAAATTATGAGCAGCAAATCGTCATCGACACCCAGGCAGGCAGCCCGCCCAATATCGCCGTGCTGCCGCAGCCAGGCCTGTTGGCCGATCTCGCCAGCAAGGGACAGCTGGTTCCGCTGGGCGACGAGGCCGCGGCCTTCATCAAGGACAATTATGGCGCCGGTGAAAGCTGGGTGAAGCTCGGCTCCTACAAGGACAAGGATGGTGCCTCCAAGTTCTTCGCCTTCCCGTTCAAGGCCGACCTGAAAAGCCTCGTGTGGTACAGCCCCGAGAATTTCAAGGATGCCGGTTACAATATCCCGAAGACCATGGAAGAACTGCTGGCGCTCTCCGACCAGATCGTCAAGGACGGCGGCAAACCGTGGTGCATTGGCCTCGGTTCCGGCGGCGCCACCGGCTGGCCCGCCACCGATTGGGTGGAAGACCTCATGCTGCGCACCCAGTCCCCGGACGTCTACGACAAATGGGTGACCAACGAGGTGAAGTTCAGCGACCCGGCGGTAGTTGCCGCCATTGAACTCTTCGGCAGCTTCGCCAAGAATGACGCCTATGTCGATGGCGGTGCCGCCGGTGTCGCCTCGACCGACTTCCGCGACAGCCCCAAGGGTCTCTTTGCCACGCCGCCCAAGTGCTACATGCACCGCCAGGCATCGTTCATTCCGTCCTTCTTCCCGGAAGGAACGAAATTGGGCGAGGGTGCTGACGCCGATTTCTTCTACTTCCCGCCCTATGCCGCAAAGCCCGAGCTTGGCCGCCCGGTGCTGGGTGCCGGCACGTTGTTTGCCATCACCAAGGACTCGAAGGCGGCGCGCGCCTTTATCAACTTCCTTGAAATGCCGCTCGCCCATGAGCTGTGGATGGCCCAGTCGGGCTTCCTGACACCGCTGAAGACGGTCAATCAGGATGCTTACGCCAATGATACGCTGAAGAAAGAGGGCGAAATCCTGACCTCCGCCACCACCTTCCGCTTCGACGGTTCGGACCTGATGCCCGGCAAGATCGGCGCTGGCGCCTTCTGGACCGGCATGATCGACTACGTCGGCGGCAAGCCCGCAGGCGACGTTGGTGCCGCCATCCAGAAGGCCTGGGACGAGATCAAGTAGGCGCCGTCCAGGGTTGTTGCTTTCATAAATAAAAACTCCGTCATCCCGGCGAAAGCCGGGACCCATGGAGCAGCCGGGATCAATCCGCACCGTCACAGCCTGGTGCCCGATGGGTCCCGGCTTTCGCCGGGATGACAGAATAAGGTGCGGCTTGACCGTCTCCGTCAGCGGTCTGGCCAGATGGCAAGTTGTGTGAATCCCGTAGATTGATCAGGAGCGGATGTCATGATTTCGCAAATGCTTTATGCTGCCTTCACCGTCATTGTTGGCGTCGGCGGGTGTTTCGGATATTTCTACGGGTCGAACTGGTTGCTTGACCGGATATTCCCGGCCGAAGCCGCAGGCATCGGCCACCAGAACCGCAACCTGAAAATCCAGTCCGCCGTCCGTCCATGGCTGTTCCTGGCGCCGGCCCTCATCCTGCTCGGCGTCTATCTTGTTTATCCGGTAATCGAAACCCTGCGCCTGTCGTTCCTTGACAAAAATGGTGAACATTTCGTCGGCACTGCCAATTACGCCTGGGCTTTCAACGACAGCCAGTTCCGCCAGTCGATCTTCAACAACCTGTTGTGGCTTCTGGTGGTGCCTGCCGCCTGCACCCTGATGGGGCTGATCATCGCTGTACTCACCGACCGCATCTGGTGGGGCAATCTCGCCAAGAGCCTGATCTTCATGCCGCTGGCCATCTCCTTCGTCGGCGCCAGCGTCATCTGGAAATTCGTCTACGACTATCGCGGCGAAGGCCAGCAGCAGATCGGCATTCTCAATTCCATCGTCGAATGGTTTGGCGGCAGTCCCCAGGTGTGGATCGCACTGCCCTTCTGGAACAACTTCTTCCTGATGGTGATCCTGATCTGGATCCAGACCGGCTTTGCCACAGTGATCCTTGCCGCCGCCCTGCGTGGCATTCCCGAAGATACGCTGGAAGCCGCCGTCATTGACGGGGCAGGGCCCTTCAAGATGTTTTTCCGCATCATGGTGCCGCAGATCATGTCGACCATCGTCGTGGTGTGGACAACGATCACCGTTCTGGTTCTCAAGGTCTTCGACATCGTGCTGACCATGACCAACGGCCAGTGGGACACCCAGGTGCTGGCCAATCTCATGTTCGACTGGATGTTCCGCGGCGGTGGTGATTTCGGCCGCGGTGCGGCCATCGCCATCATCATCATGATCGCCGTGCTGCCGATCATGATCTGGAACATCCGCCAGGCCAATGCCGAGCGTGGGGGAGGGCACTGAGATGTTCAGGAATATCGCACTCCAGCCCTCACGCTTCGCGCTGCATCTGGCGGTGCTGATCATCGTCGCCCTGTGGACGCTGCCGACGGCGGGTCTGCTGGTCAGTTCCCTGCGCGACAAAAACCAGATCGCCGTTTCTGGCTGGTGGACAGCACTCAGGACCTCGGAACAGACCGGTCAGTCCCGCGTGAAAGGCAGCGCCGGTCAGGTCCAGAAGGATGGCCTGTTCGTTATCGAAGGCAATCTCCTTGAGGCTGGAGAAGCCCGGACAATTTCATTCTTCAGCACCAAGGTGAACAATCCCGGCGCCAACCCGGCTGGCATCGCGGCGGCCCTCGACAACGGCCAGGTGCTGCTCGTCAATGCCGATGGTTCCTATGTTTATACCTCGCCCACCGCCTTCGACAACGAGAAGGGCCAGCGCGTCTTTTACGTGTCGTCGGTGCCACCGCGCTTCACCACCGAGAACTATGGAACGGTGCTGACATCCGAGGGCATCGGCCGCGCCTTCATCAACTCGCTTACGGTGACCATTCCCGCTACCATCATTCCCATCCTCATTGCCGCCTTTGCCGCCTATGCGCTGGCCTGGATGAAGCTTCCGGGGCGCAGCTATCTCATCGCCATCATCGTCGGCCTCCTCGTCGTGCCATTGCAGATGTCGCTGATCCCGCTGTTGCGCCTGTACAATCTGGCGGGCTCCGGCATCTCGCAAACCTATCTCGGCATCTGGCTGGCCCATACCGGTTTCGGTCTGCCCTTCGCCATCTATCTGCTGCGCAGCTACATCGCCGGACTTCCCAAGGACCTGATCGAATCCGCCCAGATCGACGGCGCCAACGACTTCAAGATTTTCCGCCGCATCATCCTGCCGCTGTCGTTCCCGGCGCTGGCCTCCTTTGCCATCTTCCAGTTTCTCTGGGTGTGGAACGATCTGCTCGTCGCCATGGTTTTCCTCGGTACTGATCCCGACAAGGCGGTACTGACCTACAAGCTCAACTCGTTGCTGGGTTCGCGCGGCGGCAATTGGGAAATCCTCACCGCCTCGGCCTTCATCACCATCATCGTGCCGCTCGCCGTGTTCTTCTCGCTGCAACGCTACTTCGTGCGCGGCCTGCTGGCCGGGTCGGTGAAGGGCGGCTGAGATGGACAACGTTCACACAAAAGACTGGTGGCGGGGTGCGGTACTTTACCAGATCTATCCGCGTTCCTTCCAGGACACCAACGGTGACGGCATCGGTGATCTCAAGGGCATCGTGCAACGCCTGCCGCACATTGCCGGTCTCGGAATCGATGCCATCTGGATTTCACCTTTCTTTGCATCACCGATGCTCGACTTCGGTTACGACGTTTCGAACTATCGCGACGTTGATCCGATGTTCGGCACGCTCGCCGATTTCAAGGCAGTGGTGGCGAAGTCGCACCAACTTGGGCTCAAGGTGATCATCGATCTGGTGCTGTCGCATACATCCGATCAGCATCAATGGTTCAAGGACAGCCGCCAGTCGCGTGACAACCGCCATGCCGATTGGTACGTCTGGGCCGATCCCAAATCTGATGGCACGGCGCCCAACAACTGGCTGTCGCTGTTTGGCGGCGGCGGCTGGGAATGGGAGGCGCGGCGCCAGCAATATTACTTTCATAACTTCCTCAAGCAGCAGCCGGACCTCAACTTCCATTGCCCGGCGGTGCAGGACGAACTGCTGGCCGTCGCCCGCTTCTGGCTCGACCTCGGCGTCGACGGCTTCCGCCTCGACACGGTGAACTTCTACGTCCACGACAAGCTGCTGCGCGACAATCCGCCCGCCAAAACCCGTGACAGCCATGAAATCCCGTTGGCCAACCCCTACGCCTGGCAGGATCATCTCCACGACAAGACCCAGCCCGAAAACCTGATCTTCCTCGAACGCCTGCGCGCCATCATGGACGAGTATGACGCCATCACCTCGGTTGGCGAAGTGGGTGACGGCGAGCGCGCACTGCAGACCATGGCGGCCTATGCCGAGGGCAGCAAGCGCCTGCACATGTGCTATTCCTTCGACTTCCTCAGCCGCTCCTTCGGCCGCGCCCATGTCGAGAAAACCATCCTCGACTTCGAGCGCGTGGCAGGTGCTAGCTGGGGTTGCTGGGCCTTCTCCAACCACGACGTCGAGCGCCATGTGTCGCGCTGGGCACAATTCGGCCATGACCGGGCGGGCTTCGGACGCTTTACGCTGGCGCTCTTGATGGCGCTGCGCGGCACCGTCTGCATCTATCAGGGTGAGGAACTGGGGCTGACCGAAGGCGCGATAAGCTTCGAGCAGATTCAGGATCCTTACGGCAAGACTTTCTGGCCCGAGTTCAAGGGCCGTGACGGCTGCCGCACCCCCATGGCTTGGGAGGTCAATGCCCCCAACGCCGGCTTTTCTTCGGCCAACCGCACCTGGCTTCCAGTCGATCCCGCCCATGTGGCGCTGGCCGCGCACAAAGGTGGCAGTGACAATCCCGAAACTTTGATCGACGATTACCGCCGCTTCATCGGTTTGCGCCACACCCACGAGGCGTTGCGCAGCGGCTCGATCCGCATTCTCGACTCCGCGGGCGACGTGCTGGCCTTCGAACGCCAATGCGCCACGGAAACCGTTCTCTGCGTTTTCAACTTCGGCGCCACGCCGGCAAGCTTTGCTTTGCCATCGCATACGGAAGCTGAAGTTGTGGCCACCGTCGCTGCTTCTCTCGATCACGGTACCATCGCGCTGGACGCAAACGGCGCCATCTATCTTCGCATTCTTGCACAGGGGATATGAACCATGGCCAACATCAAGATCACCAATCTGGTCAAGGCGTATGGCGCCGTCACCATTCTGAAAAACATCAACCTCGACATCAAGTCGGGCGAGTTCGTGGTCTTCGTCGGCCCCTCGGGCTGTGGCAAGTCCACGCTGTTGCGCGCCATCTCGGGGCTGGAAAAC
>JBKJQD010000014.1:0-2876 GCA_046594125.1 Aestuariivirga sp. | reverse complement strand
GTTGACCGTCACCAGCGCAGGCCGACTGATTCATGGGGCACGATTAGAGCATGCCGCACAAATTTTCAATGGCCTCCGCCTGTTGTGGCCGGCACGCGAAGGCTTGTAGAATGTTATCCGCGCGCCAGGCGCTCAAGGACGGGTCATGTTCACCGCGATCATCTTCGCTCTCGATCTTGTGGCTATCGCCGCAGCGTTGGTGGCGGCATGGCTTTGGCTCAGGGCCAGTTCCAACCGGGTGCGCCGCGTGTCCTATGAAGAGCAGCTCACGGCCGCCGACATGAATCGGATCGTAGTGTCAATCAATCGCTCGCAAATCCTCAATTCGCAAGCGGCTCTCGCAACGGCGATCTCCGCCATCACCGTGGCGGTGCGGATGATCGTCGGGCTTTTTACCAGCGGCCCGTAGATCCCGAGCGCTTCAATTGCAGGGATCGAAGTTGAGCCGTCATTCCCCCTCGGCGCCTGGCTGCTCTTCCTCTGGCATCCCCTCGCCAAATTTCGGCGCGGTGAGGAGGTCGAATGGATGCACGACGCCGTGCGGCACTGGCAGCGCCCAGCGGGCAATCGCGTTGTTCACACCATGGAGCTCGCACAGCCGCTTCTTGAGGTCCCCTGGATGGATGCGGTTGACGCAGGCGGCTTCGAGAAGCCGCTTCCAGCGGTGCCGTTCGCGGGCTGCGATGGTGAGGACGAGATCGCTGATCTGGCGTGAGCGGCGGCTGGCAGTCCCGCCGCCTGACGATCACGGCGGACTGCGGCGGCTCAGGTATTGAGGGCCAGCGAGGCTTTGAAATGGCGGGTGGCTTCATCAAACCGGCCCTGCAGGTGAGCTTGTTCGCCAGCCTTTTCGAGCGAAATGACGGCCTTCGGGATGTCGTCGGAGGCCTGCCAGTGGTGGGCGATCTCGGCTTAGGGCGGACCATCCTCGTCGGCCTGTTCAAGTAATTCGGCGGCGGCGCGGTGCAATTGGCGGCGCTGGGCAAACAGCATCGGGGAATAGGCGGATTCATGAATCGCCGCATCCTTGAACGTGAAGCTTGAGGACTGCGCCAGATTTTGGACGATGAACCCGTGCTTGCCGAGGGCGGCCAGATGCCGGGATAGATTACCCCGCTCACGGGCTTCCGGATAGATCGCAGTGAGCGTTTCGACGGCGAAGGTCAGGCCGATGACGCTTGCAACCTTGAGAACCGTCTGCTCGGCGGGCGGCAGGCGATCGATCTGCAACGTTTTTTGTCCATTGCTGGTGGCCAGGTTGGCACTCCGAACTTCACCTTCGCCACGCTTGCGGAGCGGACGATAGACGGGGATCAACTCGCTCTTGCCCTTGACGGTGACCGGAGGCCTGGCCTCGAATGCGAACCGCGCCTCGGTGATCTCAAAAACCGAAACATCACAGAGGATCGAGACGCGGTGAACCTGGTCTTCAACCGCCACCATGAGCCGTGCCGTGAGGTTGGTCTTATCGCCCAACGCGCCATAGGTGCGCGATGCGGCACCGCCATAGGCCCGACCCGCATCTGGCCCGCCGCCATCCCCATCTGGAGGGTGGTGATAAAATCAAGCTCGGCTGGCAATGCGGCAAGTGCCAGAGCCGCAGCGACCGCCTGCAGGGTGTCGTCATCATGGGCGGCGGGAGCGCCGAAGGCGGCATAGAGATAGCTGCCCTTGTCGCCCGCCGTGACCTGGATGATCAACCCTTTGTGCGGGGCGATCACCTGCTCAACCCATTGGATGAAGTGGTCAAACTTGGCGCTCGCAGCTTTGTCACTGTCAAAGGCGATGCCGCCGAACTTGACGAAGAGGGCCGTCACCGGGCGGAGTTTGGAAAGAAATTCGCTCTTGCCCAGGCGGACTTTTTCGAAGACGTCAGGCAGCAGCCAGGGCCGCGCCTTGTCTTCACTAACGGCGTCCGCCGCAAGTGCTGGCCAGGGCTGCGGGGCTACCGATCGAACTGCTTTTTGATGCTGGCCAGACGACCATACTTCCGGGTGCCATACGCCTTCATTGCTACGTCGCCGCCAGCATCCGCTTGCTCGTTGACATAGTTTCCGGCAAGCGAGAGTTCGGCCATTTGCGCCGCAGCTATGCGGCCCCAGGCAATACATTTGGCGTCAAGGGCTTGGTCATCCCAGATCGGCTGGGCAATCCAGTAGTAGCCCGCCTCACGCCCAGTATAGGCGGTGGCCTGATCATCGATGTCGCCAATTGCGCCGCCCAATTGTAGGATATAGAATTCACATTCGGAAGAAGGAGACGTCGCAATCGCGGTGTTCATGCACGCAATTACGCCGTCGTCGATGTCAGCCAGGTAGCCACCCTTGGCATAGTAACGGCGGCCCCACGAAAGAATGTCATCGTGCCGCCTCTGGTGTTCCAGGAATGCCGTTTGACCATGACATCCTGAAACCTCACAGGACAGTTTGCCAAAAGGGGAGATTGCAGCCTCGGCCCCTTCCAGTGGCCCTGACCAAAAAGCAGTGATTGAGAGGTTGGCCGCAGTCAAGTTGAACGAAGTTGTTACATTCCTGCTCGCGGAACCCGCAAGCTCGCGAAACTGCTTCAGAACGCGAGAGGTTTCACTCGCGGGATACTCCCACTGACCTGCCCAAACAGAACCGATTTGATGCATGCGGAAATAGAATTTTGTCACCACGCCGAAATTGCCGCCCCCACCGCGGATCGCCCAGAACAGGTCCGGTTCGGCGTCGGCGCTGACTGTCATCAATTCTCCATTTGCGGTGACGATGTCGGCGGCCAGCAGACTGTCGATTGTCAGACCGAAGCGGCGGCTCAACCAGCCCATGCCGCCGCCGAGCGTGAGCCCGCCCGCGCCGGTATGAGATATCACTCCCGCAGGAACGAAGAGGCCG
>JBKJQD010000441.1:0-17006 GCA_046594125.1 Aestuariivirga sp. | reverse complement strand
AGTCCGCGAGTCTTAAAGCGGTTCGGGTCGCGATCACCGAATTGCAGCCATGCGCGATATTGGCGAACGGCCCGCCATGGACAAAGGCCGGATTGTTTTCCAGCGTCTGCACCAGATTGGGCATCAGCGCGTCTTTCAGGAGCACGGTCATGGCGCCCGGTGCCTTGATGTCCTTGGCCAGCACCTGGCCCTTGTCGCGCTTGGCGGCCACGACGATCTGGCCCATGCGGCGCTCTAGGTCTTCAATCGACGTCGAGAGGCAGAGGATGGCCATGATCTCGGAGGCGACCGTGATGTCGAAGCCGGCCTCGCGCGGATAGCCGTTGGCGACACCGCCCAGCGAACAGACGATGTCGCGCAAAGCCCGGTCGTTCATGTCCATGACCCGGCGCCAGGTGACGCGGCGGGTATCGATGCCGAGTTCATTGCCCCAGTAGATGTGGTTGTCGATCATCGCCGACAGGAGGTTATGCGCCGAGGTGATGGCGTGGAAGTCGCCGGTAAAATGCAGGTTGATGTCTTCCATGGGCACGATCTGTGCATAGCCGCCGCCCGCCGCACCACCTTTCATGCCGAAGCACGGGCCAAGAGATGGTTCGCGCAGTGCAATCATCGCCTTCTTGCCGATGCGGTTGAGGCCGTCGCCCAGGCCCACCGTGGTGGTGGTCTTGCCTTCGCCGGCCGGTGTCGGGTTGATGGCGGTGACGAGGATGAGCTTGCCGTTCTTCTTCGACTTCAGCGTCTCGATATAGTCGAGGTGAACCTTGGCCTTGGTGTGGCCATAGGGAATGAGATGCCTCTCGGGTATGCCGAGGCGCTTGCCGATTTCCATGATCGGCTTCATTTTCGCTTCACGGGCGATCTCGATATCGCTTTTCACCGTTGACATCTCAAGGCTGCTCCTCATTGGGGTTTGCGTATGCGGCGGCGGGTAACATAGTCTGGACAAAAGGTCACGCGGCGCTCCAACCGACATGGGGCAATTGGCAACCGACAACAGGAAACCCCAGGTGCGCAATTTTCAGACTCCCGGCCGCTCGGCAGCCTATGGCGTCAACGGCATGGCCGCCACCTCCGCGCCCCTGGCGACGCTGGCCGCCATCGACGTTCTGCGGGCGGGCGGCAATGCCGCCGACGCGGCGGTCACCGCCTCGGCTGTCTTGTGCGTGGTGGAACCGGCGATGACAGGGATCGGCGGCGACTGCTTTGCCCTGGTGGGAACCCCCGGCGGCCAGGTCCTGGGCCTCAATGCCTCGGGCCGTGCCGCCATGGCAGCCGACGGCGGCTGGCTGAAAGCCTCGGGCCTCGAGCACATCGCGGCGCGCAGCATTCATGCCATCACCGTGCCCGGCGCCATTGATGGCTGGGACCAGTTGCTGAAAGCCCACGGCACCATGAGCTTGGGCGATGCCTTGCAGCCCGCCATCCGGCTCGCCGAACAGGGTGTACCGGTGACACCCCGGGTGGCCTTCGACTGGCCTGACGATGCCGCCGATCTCGCCGCCGATGCGGGCGGGCGCCAGCACTATCTCAAGGAGGGCCGGGCTCCGCGCCAGGGCGAGGTCATGGCCTATCCGGCACTGGCCCAGAGCCTGCGGCTGATCGCCAGTGAGGGCCGTGACGCCTTCTACAGCGGCGCCATCGCCACCGACATCATCGGCACTATTGCCCCGATGGGCTCGTTGCTCACGCTCGAGGATTTCGCCAGCCATACCTCCACCTGGGTGAAGCCGATTTCCGCCCGTTTCGCCGGCCACGACATTCACGAGATTCCGCCCAGCGGCCAGGGCCTGACGGCGCTGATCGCCCTCAATATCCTGGCGCAATTCGGTCTGAGCCGCCATGAGCCAGATTCACCCGACCGGATGCACCTCGAAATCGAGGCCATGAAACTGGCCTGGGAACTGCGCAACCGCCATATCGCCGATCCGGATTTTGCCGAGGTGCCGGTGGCCGAACTGCTGAGTGCCGGCATGGCCGCCAGGCTGGCGGCCCTCATCGACATGCGCCGGGCGCTTGACATCACCACCGCCATGCGGACGTCCGACACTGTCTATCTCACGGTCATCGACAGCCAGCGTCTGGCGGTGTCCTTCATCAATTCGATCTATTATGGCTTTGGCTCGGCCATCGTGACGCCGAGGACCGGGATTGCGCTGCAGAATCGCGGCGCCTGCTTCGTCACCACGCCTGGCCATCCCAATTGCGTCGCACCCGGAAAACGCCCGCTGCACACCATCATCCCGGCCATGGCCCGCAAGGACGGCAAGATCGACATGAGCTTCGGCGTCATGGGCGGCGACTATCAGCCGATGGGCCACATGACGGTGGCGGTGAACCGCTATGTCTATGGCATGGACCCCCAGGCGGCCATCGACTGGCCGCGCTATTTTCCCAATGGCTCCGAGGTTCTGGTGGAGGACGGCATTGCCGAACTGCTGCGCCGGGAGTTGGCCGAACGTGGCCACAAGGTGGTGGCCAGCCCGGAACCCTTGGGCGGCGGCCAGGCCATCGCCATCGACCGCCAACAAGGCGTGCTGATCGGTGGTTCCGACCCGCGCAAGGACGGCCTGGCGCTCGGATATTAGCAAATCCCTGTATCATCACGACGTGGTGTGGGCTGGCGTTTCGTATCCTCATGCTGCAGGGCCGTGCAAAGCTGGTCGACAATCTTGTCAATGGCAGCGGGAGTAAGGCCGTCATGGCATGGCAGCGACAATATCCCGTCTTTCAGGGTGCAGGCCGCCTGTTGCGATGAAAAATCAAGCCCGCGATGGTAGCCGGACCACCAGGCCGTGGCTGCTATTCCCATGGACTGAAGCCGGGCGGCCACTTCGTCACGGTTGCGGATCCAGACGGGCATGCTCTGCGGGCAGGCATCACCGGAAAGCGCCGGGAATAGCGGCTTTACGGCGGCAATGTCATCAAATCTTGAAAGATATTGCGAATAGTTCTTGCGCCGCAGGGAAATTGCCGCCTTGACCTGAAACCGCCGCAGTACCGCGAACACAACATGCCCTATCCGCGCGCCCTGAAGGACGCGGCTGAAATAATAGTGGCTGGGTATATCGGGACGCTGTTTATTTGGTGTTTCGCGGCCGCCGCTCGCGTATTGCCGCCGCCGCAGATGGCGAAGTCCAGCCAGCAGCCTTGCCGATTGGTTGCCACCGAGAACAGTGTTCAAGGCTAGGCGCGCCATCAGCTTCAGCGATGAACTTCGAGGCGGCGGCAGAGTGAAGCCATTGCCGGCGTCAAGCGCGGGATTGTTCACAACCAGCGCGCCACCTTCGTTGACGGCGGCGAATTTGTGAAAGCAAAAAATCGCGACGTCACCGCTGAAGCCAGCCGCCGGGGGCTCGCCGCTGAGCAAGCTCAAGGAGCAATCCTCTATCAGATAGAGTCCCCGCTTATTGCAAAGTTCCCGGACCGCCAGGGTGTCCGGCTGCAGAAACCCGAAGTAATGTGTCAGATAGACCGCCTTGGTCCGCGGCCCGATCAGGCTGGCAATGCGCCCGGCAGTAGCGGCTGCTTGCTCATCCACCGGATAGAGTTTCACCGTCAGCCCCGCGGCCAGCAGTGGATCAAGTTCGGAACCGCAATTATAGGCGGGCGCCAGAATTTCATCACCGGCCATCAGGCCGAGAATTACCACGGCCTCGCGGATGGCGACCCTCGCCTTGTAGCAATAAAACACACGCCGGCCCTCGAAAAGCGCGGGAATGCCGCCGGCGGCGGGTGCCATCATCATCGCGGCGGTGATCAGGGGCGGGCCGCAATAGGGCTGAAGACTAGCGGTCATGTTTGCGCTCATGCCGCCGGTACAATTTTTGCTCGGGCACCATTTTTGACAGTCAACCCTTTACTGCTTATTGATAATTCACACATACGCCGGAGTGCAAAAACTGCAACCTGAATCAAATCATGCGGCCGGGGTAGAGCCCAGCAGGCCCGTGGAGCCGCATGCCTTGCCCCTCGTGTCGATCATCATCGTAAACTGGAATACCCGCGATCTTTTGCGGAACTGCCTCAAATCAATCGAGCAGCAGACAGACTGGCCGCACGAAGTCATTGTCATCGACAATTGCAGTGCTGACCGGTCGGCGGAGATGGCCGGCATCGAATTTCCCCAGGTGCAGGTCGTGGCCAATACCGGGAATCGCGGATTTGCCGCCGCCAACAATCAAGGCATTGCCATCAGCAAAGGCCAATATGTGCTGCTGCTCAATCCCGACACGATCATTCTGGATCATGCAATCGACAAGATGGCCGCATGGCTGGCGGAACACAAGGATGTCGGCTGCGTGGGTTGCCAAGTGCTGGAAGATGCCAATACGATTCAGCAGACTTGCTTTGCGGACCCCACTCCACTCAACCAAATCATCATTGAAGCGGGTGGATTGAAGCTGGCACGCCATCTGAAATTTCTGGGCCGGCCGTGGTATTGCGAGTGGGACCGGCGCAGCACCAAGGACGTTGATGTTGTGTCAGGAATGTTCATGCTGATGCCGCGCAAGGCTATCGATGAGGCTGGCGAGCTGGATGAGGCATTTTTTGTTTATGCCGAAGAAGCCGATCTCTGCCGCCGCATCAGGGCTCTGGGATGGCGCTGTGTCTTTGTTCCCATTGCGCAGATCCTCCATCTCGACGGCGGATCGAAGAGTACGGCACAGATTCGTTCGCGCATGCATGTGCAAATGCACAAGAGTCACATGATCTACGCCGGAAAACATCATGGCCGGCCCGCGCATATTCTGCTCCGCTGTTCCTATGTCATGTCATCGCTGGCCCGCCTGGCCGTGGGCCGCGTTTGCGGCGTGTTCGCGCCCTCGCCAGAAAATATGGCCCGCAACGGGCTGTCATTGGCCGCGCTCCGATTTCATCTTTGCGGCGAGGAGCCCAAGTCATGACCGGCGAAGCGGCACCCGGCGAGGAACAATCGCTGTGGGTGGACAATTTGGCGGGCTTGACCGGGTACCTGCCGGCCTGGAGTGAACTGGCCGAGCGGCTAGGTGCCGACACGTATCTCCATCCCGCCTATTTCGGTGCCTGGTGGGAATGCTATGGCGGCCAATATTCCCTGTCCTGCCTCGTCCGCAAACAGCAGGGTCGTGTCGTAGGCATATTGCCATTTGTGATCGAGCGTATCTGGATCGGACCCATTGCAGTCCGGACCGCCCGCATCGCCGGAGTTGATCGCAATTCGATTCTGATCGCATTTCCAATAGAAGGCGATACGCTGCCTGGCATGCTGCGGGATGCCGTCCGGGATTTGCTCGGGCGCCAGAGGTGTGATGTTGTCAGCCTGTCACCCGTATCCGAATGTTCGCAACTTTCATCGCTTCTGGATGCGCTGGCGGAAAGCGATCGGTGCATGCATCAGGACCGCCGGCCCGATGGCACCCATACGGTCTTTGAACTGCCACCCACCTTCGAGGGCCACCTGAGCCGCATGTCCAAGAAGCGGCGCAGCCAGTTCCGCCGCGATCTCAAGGCCTTGCAGGCGCGGTATGGCGCGGCCCGCACCACCGAGACGTGCAGCCCAGCGGCGATGGAGGAGTTCATCGCATTTCACACGGCGCAATGGCAGGCGGCGGGCCGTGGCGGCCAATTTGAAGACTGGCCCAAGTTCAAAGCGTTTCACAAGCTACTTTCGGAGCGCTTGCTGGCGACGGGGCAAGCGAAGTTGTTTCACTTGACAGGTAACAGCGGACGGTTGTCCACGCAGTATGCGCTCGTCAACGGCAGCAAGTGCCATTGGCGGCTTCCCGCCAGAAGCCTTGACCCCGAAGCCGAAAAGCTCAGTGCCGGCAAGGTAGGGCTGCTGACGATGATCGATGCCCTGATTGCCATGGGCATTACTTTTGTCGAAGCCGGCCGGGGGGAGTATGACTACAAACTGTCATGCGGAGCGCGTGAAGTGCTGCTTCACCGCGTCGTGTTCTGCAGGAACACCGCGGTTTCCAGGCTGGTGCTTAAAGCCTTCAAGACCTGGGCCGATGGCGTCAATTTCGTCTATTACCGGGTTTGGTTCCTTAAGGTCCGCCCGTTACTGTTGCAGCGCCTGCCAATGCTGGCGCGCCCGCTATGGACTTACTGGATCAAGACAAGAATATGAGTCTTCACGGCTTGACAGTTTGCGATGTCGCGCGGGAGGAGTGGGACGCCGTTACGGGATGTTTCGCGGATCTCTCCTTCGAACAGACGCTCGCCTATTCAGCAGCGGCAAGTGCCCGGATTGGCGGAGTCACACGTTTGCTGAGCGTGCAGCAGTCCGGCGTTGCCATCGCAGCCGCTGCGGTGCGTTTGAAGCGTATTCCGGGCACTGGCCGCGGCATAGCGTGGATTCCCAGTGGACCGCTGGTTTGCCGCCGTGACCGGCCACCACCGGAACCGGAGGCGGTGGCCGATTTACTTTCCGCCATCGCCCGGCAGGTCGTGGCAAGGGAAGGCAGCATCTTGCGGCTGCGCCTGTCTGCGGCGTCTTTCCGCAATGCCGCTGAACCGCAAGTCCTCGATCTTTGCCCAATGTTCGCCGCAAGCGGAAAAAGCCCATCCTACCGGAGCAGTCTGATTGATCTGGGCAAGACAGAGGACCAACTCATGCGCGGCCTGGATGGCAAGTGGCGCACCGACCTGAGAGCGGCGGGCAAGGCCTCCCTCACTCTCGAAAGGCAGGACGGAGCAGCGATTTCCAGCCGGTTTGACGCCATGTTCGCATCACTGCGGATCAAGAAGGGATTTCGGCCGGACGTCTTGCCTGAATTTCATTATGCGCTGGCTGGCCCCGCCTACCGGCTCGACACACTGATTGCCATGAAGGATGGCCGCGATGTTGCCGGAATCGTCATCGGCACTGCTGGAAGCACGGCCACTTATCTTTTTGGCGCGACCACGGATGAAGGCAGGGCGAGCCGGGCCGGCTACTTCCTGACCTGGCATGGAATCATCCTCGCGAAGCAACGCGGTGCCGCCTGGTATGACCTCGGCGGGATCGACGCCACGGCCAATCCGGATGTCGCACGCTTCAAGCAGCGCATGAATGGCATCGAGGTCCTTTCGCAACCGGTGGAAGCCAGACCGCCGGGGCCGTTTCCGGCTCTCGTCGATACTCTCGAAGCCGGAAGACATTTTCTCAAAAATGCTTTCAAGGTGATCCGGCAATGACCGGCAGCCGGATTGGCCTCATCTTTCATGGCATTGGCACCCCGGGCCGGGCGCTCGAGCGCGGTGAGGAGCGCTATTGGATCAGCAAAGATCATTTCACCACCGTTCTGGATGTCTTGGCGGGTGATCCGGCCCGTTACTACGTCAGCTTTGACGACGGCAACCGCTCTGACGCCCTGATCGCTCTTCCGCAACTCCAGGCGCGGGGACTGAAGGCTGATTTCTTTGTCTTGACCGGGCGGATCGGGCAGCGGGGTTCGCTTGGTCCAGAGGAAATACGGGCACTCGATGCGGCAGGCATGGGAGTTGGAAGTCACGGGATTGCCCACATCGATTGGAAGCTGGCAAGTGACGCGCTGTTGGCGGAGGAACTGCTGACTTCGCGGCAAGCTCTCGCCGGATTGTTGCGCCGGGAGATCGGCAGCGCAGCCATTCCCTTTGGCAGTTATGACGGGCGGACGCTTCGTGCCTTGCGTCAAGCAGGATACTCGGAAGTCTACTCAAGCGACGGTGGGTGGATGGAAGAGCCTTCTTGGCCGCGCCCGCGTGCGTCCATTCGCAGCGGCATGAGTGCTGCGGAACAGGCCAGAATTCTTGCCGGAGATTTATCGATCGGCCAGCGTTTGCGCAGACAACTATCCAAATTCACCAGGAATTTCTAAAGCTTCCAGTTGCTTGCCCGGTAATCCGCGCCGGTTGGAAACCCAGGGGTTGGCGTCGCCGCTGATTATTTTTGGGACGCGCCGGAAACTAAAAATTAACCTTAAAAAATCATTGTCGGCGCGATGTCTGGTTCCGGAAAACCAATGGCTGCTCCATCTATTGCTGATTGATCAATTCCACGATGACAAACCGAAGCGCAGTGGCGGCAGCCATGATCGTTGCGGGAGCAACAATGTTTGCTCCCGCGGCATTGGCCGATTCCGTCCCGGAAGCAGTGGCCCGCGCGCTCCGTGGCAGTCACCAGGTGCAAGCCTATGTCCTGGAAGGAAAGGCGGCATTGGCCGATACGGCCGCCGTCGCCGGCGTGCGGCGGCCCCGTCTGGGGGTTAGTGCTCAAGCTGGCGGCAACGGCACGGCAAATGGCGAGGACTACAGCGCTGGCGTGTCAGTGACGCTTGCGCAGCCGATCTATGACGGCGGCGAAATAGCCTCCAACTTGCTCCGCAGCAAGGCCAGTCTGAGAGCAGCTCTGGCCCGCGCCCGGGACTCCAGGGACGTCACATCGCTGGAGGCGGTCAAGAGCTACATCGAAGTGCAGCGCACAAGATATCTTCTGGGGATTACGCGGAACAATCTCAAGGCTCTCGGCAACATCAAGCACCGGATCGGCTTGCGCGCCAAGGCAGGTTTTGCAAGTGCCGCGGATCTCCATCAGGCGCAAACGCAGATTGAAGCAGCAAAACTGCTGGTGGAGGATGCCCAATCCCAGGGCGCTGACGCGATGGTCGTGTTCGAGACAATCACACGCCAGCCGGCCGGCAATCTTGAATCGCCGTCAATTCCGCGGAGTGCGCTCCCGCAGAGCCTTGAGCAGGCCCTTCGTCTTGCAAGCGCCAATTCGCCGCGCATTCTCGCTGTGACTTATGATGCCAGTGCGGCGGAGGCGGCGATAGGAATCGCCAAATCGGCATTCCGGCCAAAGATTAATCTGCGGCTCGGTCTCGACTATGATGATGGCACGGCAGGTGGCAGCAATAGTTCCGAAAGCGCCAGCGCACAGATTGTTTTCAAATACGATCTCTATGATGGCGGCACCCGCGCCGCACGCCTGTCCCAGAACCGTTACCGGGCTCTGGCATTGCAGCAGGATGTGCTCGACACGATGGATCAAGTCAGGCAGGAAATCCGCTTGATCTGGAACGCCATCAATTCATCGCAAGCCAGACTCGCGACACTCGAGCGGAAATCCAACTCTGCCCGGAAGGCCCTCGATCTCAATCTTGAACGGTTTGCCGCGGGAAAAGCCAGTCTCGATGTCATCCTCACGCTGCAAAGCGAAGCTGCTTCAAGCGAGATCGAATATCTGAACGAGATTTCGACTGGGCGGTTCAATACCTATCGGATCCTGGCAGTGACCGGGCGGCTCCTCCCGGCGCTCGGTATCCGTTATGCGGATGGCGGCAGCCAATGACTATCCCCTACGAAATTCCAAGCTGCCGCAGCCTGCCCGAAGCTCTCGCGCTGATCGCCGCAAGCCAAGGCCGCAAGATTTCAGCGGACGGGTTGAGTCACGGTCTTGCCATTGAACGTGGCATGCTTTCACCGGTTTTCTTCGGCGAGGCGGCGGCGCGCGCCGGGTTCCGGCTGAACAGTATCGCGCTGGCTAACGCCGTGCCCGAGCAATGCCCCATGCTGCTGTTGCACAAGGATGGCCGCGCCACCGTAGTGATCGCCATCAAGCCGGGCGGATTGTGCATTCTACTTTCGCCCGATGCCACGGCGGTGAACGTCTTGCTGGGGCATTTGATAGCGTCGGACATCGTGGAGTGCTGGTCGGCCAGCCCCGCTGTCAGCCGAGACACACGGTCTGAACCGGAAGCCCGCGAAGACAAAAACTGGCTGAAGAACGGGCTGAAGCTGGGTGGACGGACGCTGCGGCCATTGCTTGCCGCGACCATCACCATCAATCTTCTGGCGCTGGCGGTGCCGCTCATCAGCATGAATGTTCTCGACCGGGTCGTGTCGCACGGAGCGTTTGACACATTGTGGGCGCTGAGCATCGCCGGTTTCGCCGCTATCGTATTCGATTTTGTGTTGAGGACACTGCGCGGCAGCCTTATCGACCGGGCGAGCGCACGCTCCGACGTCATACTCTCCAATACCATCTTCGGAAAAGTTCTCGGCGCCAAGCTTGCAGCGGCGCGGCAGTCCGTCGGCGTGCAGGTCAACAGCCTGCGGGAATATGAGAGCATAAGGGAAATATATAATTCCGCGGCGGTCACGGCGCTTGGTGATCTGCCCTTTGCCGCCCTGTTCTTTGCCGTCATATGGCTGGTGGCAGGCCCGCTTGTCCTGGTGCCGCTGCTTACCATGCCGCTGCTGCTTGCGGCGGGGCTGTTCACGCAGTGGCGGTTGAGCACGCTTTCAGCCGAGCATTTGAAGGATGCGGCGCACAAGAATGCCGTGGCGATCGAGATGCTGTCGGGCATCGAAACCCTGAAGGCCCATGGATCGGAGAGCTGGGCTGCCCACAAATGGGAGGCGGCCGTCGCCGGTCATGTCGGCCACAGCATCGAAATGCGCTGGTGGACCGCGCTGAGCGGCAACATGATCATCGCCCTGCAGGGTCTGACGACCATCGCCATCCTGATCACCGGTGTCTACCTCGTGATAGGCAACATCATCTCGCCCGGTGCCCTGTTTGCGGCCACAATGCTGGCGGGGCGTAGCCTGACGCCGATTGCCCAGCTTGCCGCGTTGATGTCCAAGTACCATCAGGCGCGATCGGCCTATCAGGCAATCCGGCAACTGGCCGGTGCCGAGCAAGAACGCCCACCTGGCCGGCAATTCATCAACTGCCCTCCGCAGATGAAAAAACTGTCGCTGGAAAATGTCGAAATGGCCTATGCCGAGGGACGCGCCCCTGCCATCCGCGTTCGCGCCCTGAGCATAAGTCCCGGTGAGAAGGTCGGCATTGTCGGTGGCATTGGCTCGGGCAAGAGCACACTCCTGCAGCTCATCCTCGGCCTCCGGCAACCCACCAAGGGTAGCATCACAATGGGCGGCATACCGGTGCAAGAACTTGATCCCTTGGGCTACCGGAGGCACTTTGGCTCGGTTTTCCAGGATGAGGCATTCTATTTCGGCACGCTCTACGAGAACATCTGTTTTCAGCGGCCAGCACTGGGTGAAGCTGAATTGCTCGAGGCGGCGGGCATGAGTGGCGCACTGGACTGGATCAAGTCTTTGCCCGCAGGCTTTGCGACATTTGTCACGGAAGGCGGGAAGAATCTCTCCAGCGGACAACGGCAAACTCTCGCCCTGGCGCGCGCTTTTCTGGGCAAACCTCAAGCCCTGCTGCTCGATGAACCGTCGAGCAACATGGACCCCCGCAGCGAGATGGAGCTGGTACGGAAGCTGCGTGAAATCGGCCCGGACCGCACCCTTATCGTCGTCAGCCACCGGCCAGCACTTCTTGATGCATGTGATCGCATCATCGTCGTTGATTCTGGTGAGATCTTGATGGACGGCGACAAGGCGATTGTGCTGGCCCGCTTGAAGCAAGCGATTCAGGCGCAGCGAACCGCACCGGCAGGTGCAGCATGAAACCCGACGCGCCAACCGGCTTGTCGGCAGTCAGTGCCGAGCTGCTGCGCATTGATGACGGGCGCTCGCGGAAGATCATCTACACGATAGCGGCAGCGGTTGTGGCCGCTGGCGTTTGGTCGAACTTCGCGACGGTCCTCGAAGTCTCCGTGGGCAGCGGCAAGGTCATACCGGAGGACCGGTTGCAAGTGGTGCAGACTCCCGATGGCGGAAGTGTTGTCCGTATCCTTTCGAAGCCTGGCCAGCGGGTGAAAAAGGGGGAAGTCATTGCCCTGCTCGATCCGGTTTATGCCAATTCGGAGGTCGACGAAAATCAGCAGCAGAAGGTGGCGCTGGAGCTGGCGGCCATCCGCCTTGCGGAACAATTGAGGCTGTCTGGTGAAGGAACCGCCGACCCGGACCAACAGCTTGGCAGAATCAATCCCGATGATCCAGGCCTGCCCATCGCCAGCAAAGATCCTGCGATATCGAGCGCCAGCATCGCATCGGCGGCGCGCTATCCCGTTCTCATTGTTCCAGAAAGAATCAGGACCCACTACCCAGATCTCGTCAGGCAGACGAATGAACAGTTCACTTCCGCCCTGCGGGAATTGGCAAGTTCGATGGCGGTCTTCGAAATGCAGATTGCCCAGTCAATCTACGAGAAGCGCGAGGCGCAAACGCGGCTTCGGAGTTTAAACGCGGCAATCCGCATCGCCCGCCAGGATGTCAAATCACTGGAGCAGCTGCTCAAGTCGGGAGCGGCCGGGCGCGCCGAGGTCAATGATGCCAAGGCGCGGCTGGTTGATCTTGAAAGCAACGCCGGCCAGACCACCATCACCCTGGACCGGCTGGATGCGGCGGCGGGTGAACTAGAGGGAAGATTGGCCGAGCGGCTCAACGGTTTCCGCAAGGACACCACAAATATTCTCAGCGAGACGCAGGTGAAGCTGGGAACCCTCGATGCAGCAGCGCCCGCCCTCGCTCAAAAGGCCCGGAATGCGACGATTGCCGCGCCGATGGACGGCATCCTGAAGACCCTCAAGCTCACCACCATCGGACAGGTCGTGCGACCGGGAGATGAAGTGGCTGAAGTGGTTCCTTCCAGCGGATCGCTGTTGATCCAGGCGAAAATCCGCGCGGAAGACATTGCTTTCGTCGAGCCTGGCATGCCGGCCCTCATCAAGCTCTCTGCCTATGACTTCTCCATTTTCGGCGCGCTGGCGGGCAAGGTGGAGAAAGTGGCCAGCGACTCGATTTCCGACGAAAAAGGCAATAACTTCTATCTCATTGATGTCAGGGCATCTTCCGACTTTCTTGAACGGCATGGTGAGCGTTGGCCGGTCAAGATCGGCATGATTGCCACAGTCGATGTTGTCACTGGCCACCAGACGGTTCTCCAGTATTTTACCAAACCCATCCACCGGATGACGCAGACGGCCCTCCGGGAGAGGTGAAGTCCGGCCGCAAGTTAAATGTTGGCCAAGCGGTGACAAAATCGCATAGGATATATATGAACGCATTTATGGCGCATCGAGCATTGGAGATATGAAATGACCCTTGGCAGTAAATGGCTGTCCGGCCTATTTCTGGTGGTATTGTGGTCAAACGCAAGTTTTGCGGGTGACTATCTTGTCAGAGCAGGCGACACGCTGGACGTTCTGGTCTGGCAAGATAGCAAGTTGAACCGTCAGGTGCTTGTGGCGCCCGATGGCAGAATCACCATTCCACTTGCGGGACATGTCGCCGCCGCCGGACGTACGCTGGCTTCAGTGGAAGCTGCGCTGAAGGAGCGCCTCAAATCGCAATTCAAGGATGAACTCGACATCTCGGTTGCGTTGGTCAGCTCCAAGGAGCGGCCCGTCAAGCCGCCGGGGCCGCCGCCACTGCCACCCATCGATCCTTCTGTCTACGTCACCGGCGAAGTTGGCAAGCCTGGGCAGTATTTCTTCAAGACCAGGACCGATGTCTTGCAGGCGATTGCGCTGGCAGGCGGCCTTGGCCCCTTCGCGGCCGAAAGACGCATCAAGATCCGCCGCAAGGTGGAAGGCGAAGAGGTTCTCTACGAATTCGACTATGACGCTTTCATCTCGGGTGCGGATTTGTCCGGAAATATGCCACTGCGCTCGGGCGACGTCATCGTTGTGCCGGAGAAGGGTCTGTTTGAATGACACTGACCGGCTGCAACAGCCGGTATGTGAATCCGAAAGCTTGCGTTAGTGGAGCGATCGGATGCCTTTTTCTATCCGGATTTGGTCTTTCCCCATCGCAAGCCGGAGAATGGTCGAACAATACCCACGTCAGTTCAAAGATCGAGTTTGACGACAACTACCAATTGTTACCGGACTCGAATGGAGGCGTTCTGCTGTGGACCAACGAAGTCTATACGGACTTCATCTACAAAACCCATGACAGTCAATTCGACTTGATTGGCGATCTCATACGGAAAGATTATTGGGGCGAAGGCAGCAACGGCCTCAGCAATGATTTTTTCCCGCGGCTGGAGGCCAAGTATTTCAAGGGCGGGAAACGGACGGACTTCAACCTCGGCGCCGCCTATGCCGTCGAGTTTCTGCCGCCAAACGATCTTGAAACGGGAACGATCGATACGCCAGCCACATCGGGCAACTCGACCAAAACCAGCCTCAACGCCAATGCAGCCGTCACGCACCGCATTGACCTTAGCGATTCCATCCGGCTGGCCGCGGCACTGAGCGATGCCACCTATACGGGCGAGGGAACCGACAATGTCAGTGCGGACACGTCACTCATCTGGACCCGCAAGATGACAAGGCGGACCGAAGGCAAGCTGAACTTCGGATTCAATTATGTCGGCCTCAATGACGCGCCGAACACTGACCGCTATCTCTACACCGCCAAGACGGAAATCGAATCCCGGCTCACCAAGCGGCTGACGGTGAACGCCGGCATCGGTGTCAATCTGGTCGATTCCAGAAAAACTGATCTCAATCCGGGGGGCGCACGGTCGTCCCAGATGCGGACCGGCTATATTTTTGAGGCGGGGCTGGATTATCACCTCAAGACGCTGTCCCTCTCCCTCGATGGCAACTACGGAACCCAGGCGAGTGCGCTGGGCGATCTGGAAGAACAGGCAAGCTTGAACGCAACGGTGACCAAGAGCATCAATGACCTGTCCAGCGCATCGGTTTCCATCACAGCCTCCCGCACCAGGACGTTCGATGGCGCCAAGAATGAAGAAATCCGTGGACTGACGATCAGCCCCACCTATTCCCGCCAGCTCGCACGAAACTGGGACCTCCTCGCCGGATACAAATTTTCGCTGAAAGACAGTCAGGCGGGAACCGCCACGTCAAACAATATCTTCATATCGTTAACCCGCAACTTCGCCAGCGCTCCCTAGGAAAGGCCGCCGTATTGCCCCGGGCATCTCACCTCGACGGACGCCTTGCGGCGGTGGCGGGAATTGCCGGATTCATGGTTGCTGCGGCGGGCCAGGCAATCGGCGGCGAAGCAATTGTCAGGTCGCCGCATGAATTGTATGGCGCGCTTGCGGCGGCAAAACCGGGCGACCGGATCCTGCTTGCCGAAGGCAGTTATGGCGAACTCAATCTCTCCGCGAAGAGTGCAAATTGGATGGCTGGCGGGCCAGCGATCACCATAGCGTCGCTTGATGCCGGAAAGCCGGCCCAGTTTTCCAACCTGTTGCTGAACGCCGTCGGCATGCTCGTGCTCGACAATCTCCTCTTTGAATATGAAGCGAAGCCGGATGACACCACCAATACAACCCCGAACTCCATCGAAAAAGTATCGGGAGTGACAATTTCCAATTCACGGTTTGACGGCAATTGGAAGAAGGAAGCGGAAACGCAACGCGCCGGGCCTCCGATCGGGAGGGGACTTTGGATATCCGAGTCGCAAAATATCGAGCTGCGCGGCAATGACTTCCGCAACTGGTCGAGAGGCGTCGTCTTCGCCGAAGACAGGGCACTGAGGGTTCTGGGGAACGATATCCATGACATTGGCTCTGATGGTATGGATTTCGCGAGCGTCCAGGATGTATTGATCGAGGCCAATCACATTCATGACTTCGTTACCGGAAACAAGGACGATCATGCCGACATGATCCAGTTCTGGACAGCCGGCACGACGACGCCAACGGCGAACGTGACGATCCGTGGCAACCTGCTTGACCAAGGGGGCGGACCAGTCACACAGTCAATCTTCATGCGCAACGAACTTGTCGATCAAGGCCTCGCCGGGCTGGAGATGTTCTACAGAAACCTCCGGATCGAAGACAATGTCATCCGCAACGGGCATGTGCATGGAATAACGGCCGGCGAGACCGACGGCCTGGTGATTTCCCGGAACACCCTGCTACAATCGGTGACCATCGAGGAAGGCGGCACCGTGTCGGTACCCGCCATTATAGTAGCGGAAAATGCCCGCCATGTCATGATCATGCACAATGTCATATCGCGGATAATACCGGAGACCCCGCCGAGGAGTGACTGGGAAGTCAACGGCAATGTCTTCGTTCAGCGCCAGAATTCCGCACTACCCAATCACTACCGGTCGATTTTCGTCGATGCCGAAACGAAAGGGCAGATACTGCTATCGGATCTCCGCCAGCTTCCGGGAAGCCTGGCGGCCATGAAGGGCGCCGGGGCCCCGATGCTCAACTTCGACGTTCATCCCCGTCAGCCTGACGGCTACATTGTCAACCACACATCCAGCGCCAGCGGATTGGTGCAGGCTTTCGATGCTGGCAATGTTTTTGGTTATGCTGGCAACATTGCGCGCGCTTCCTTCAAGTGGGAGTTTGGCGATGGCCAATCCGATACCGGCAAAACTATCACGCATCGCTACCAGCAACCCGGGACTTATGCCGTGAGGGTTGCCATCAACTTCGAGAGCGGCGGCACACTGCAATTGCGGCGCACTGTCGTGATTGCACAGCACTGAAAATCCCGCAGAATGGACGTCAAGCAACGCTTCGTCAAAGGCGGCCTGCAGATCATTCTGGGCCAGGCGGGACAACAGGCGCTGGTACTGGCGCGCAATGTGGTCTTGGCGAGGCTGCTTCCTCCTGAACATTTCGCGATTGGGCTAACATTCGTGACGATTGTCACTGCACTTGACGCGGTAAGCGAACTTGGCATCGAGCTTTTTATCGTCAGGTCTCCAGACGGGGACAGCCCCGGATTGCAAGCGAATTTGCATGCGGTGCTGATGGTCCGCGGCATCGCTGCCGCCATAGCACTGTTCCTTCTGGCCGGGCCGCTTTCGCTGCTTTTTCACGCACCCGAAGCGGCGGGAAGTTTTCAGTTCCTGGCACTCATACCCTTGTTCCGCTGCCTCCTTCACCTCGATATCCGGCGTTTTGATCGCACCCTGGACTATGGCCCGGGAGTCGTGGCCGGCTTCCTGTCAGTCGCCGCCGGTACACTCACGGCCGCCGCCGCTGCCTATCTTGCATATGGCTATCATGCGATGCTGGCCGCCTATGTGGTTCAGGTGGCGGTCCTTACCGGCCTGTCGCACTGGTACGCGCGGCGCCCCTATCAAGTGTCATTTGAGCGCCAGCAAATGCGCAGCCTGATGAAGTTCAGTAC
>JBKJQD010000331.1:0-7655 GCA_046594125.1 Aestuariivirga sp. | reverse complement strand
AGATTGTACATCGCCATGGCGACGCCAGCGCCTGGAGACTTGAAAACCTCCCGCTCGACCACCTGGCCGTCCTCGCCCACGAACTTGATGGTCAGCGTGCCCTTGCCGGGGAAGGTGAAATCGGTGGCGCGATACTGGTCTCCGAAAGCGTGGCGGCCGATGATGATCGGCTGGGTCCAGCCGGGAACCAGGCGCGGCACGTTCCGGCAGATGATCGGCTCGCGGAAGATCACCCCGCCCAAGATATTGCGGATGGTGCCGTTGGGGCTTTTCCACATCTGCTTCAAGTTGAATTCCTTCACGCGCGCCTCGTCGGGCGTGATGGTGGCGCACTTCACGCCGACGCCATATTTTTTGATGGCGTTGGCGCTGTCGATCGTCACCTGATCGCCGGTCTTGTCGCGGTTCTCGACGGAGAGGTCATAGTAGTGCAGGTCGACATCGAGATAGGGATGGATCAGTTTGGTCTTGATGAGATCCCAGATGATGCGGGTCATCTCGTCGCCGTCCAACTCGACGACCGGATTCCGGACCTTGATCTTCGCCATATGACAAGCCTTCTGTTGCGCTCAGGAATTCGCCTGCGCCTATAGCAGGCACATCCGGGTAGGGCAATTCAGACTGTTGACGGAGACGCTCCGCCCTGTTTGCATAGGATGTCGGCTTCGCAATTCCAGGATCAAATCATGAACAGCAATCGGGTGTCACTGATCGACAGTGGTGCTGCAATCGAAGTGACGCTCGACGGCAAGGCTTGCCGCTTCCATGCCCTGTGGCTGCGCGACAATGCCCCGGATGTGGAAACGCGCAGCGCCACCAATGGCCAGCGGCTGGTTACCATACTAGACATTCCGGCGGACACGCGCATTGCCGAGGCGCGGATCGAGGGGGAGCGGCTGTTGCTGCGTTTTGAGCCGGAAGGAAAATCCGTCGATTATTCCTCCGCATGGCTTGCAGCCCACGCCTATGATGTCGCGCGGGTGCAGGAGGCGGGGTGGACAGCTGACGGGATCGAGCGCTGGGACGGCGCGGTTCAGCGCCAGGTTCCAACCGCAAGCTTCGCCGAGGTGTCGCGCAGCCGCGCCGCACTGGGGGCCTGGCTCGCTGCTGTGCGCCGCCTCGGCTTTGCGGTGATGACCGAAGTGCCAACCAAAAGCGGCAGCCTGTGCAAAGTGGTTGACCTCTTTGGCTATGTGCGCGAGACCAATTACGGGCGCTGGTTCGACGTCAGGGTCGAGGTCAATCCCAACAATCTCGCCTATACCAATCTCGGGCTTCAGGCCCACACCGATAATCCCTACCGCGACCCGGTGCCGACGCTGCAAATTCTGGCCTGCATCGAAAACTCCGTGGACGGAGGAGAATCGGTGGTCGTGGACGGCTTCAAGGTGGCTGAACGCCTCAAGGCCGAAAGCCCGGCAGGCTTTGATCTTCTGACCAGGCATTGCGCGCGGTTTGAATATGCCGGATCGAAGGGGGTGCGGCTCAGCGCCAAGCGGCCGCTGATCGAACTGGGGACCGATGGCGAGTTGATCGCCATCCGGTTCAACAACCGCTCGGCCGCGGCCTTCAGCGATATTCCCTATGACGACATGGACGCCTATTACGCCGCCTACCGGCGCTTTGCCGAACTGATCGAGGACGAGGCGATGCAGGTGACGTTCAAGCTGGCGCCGGGCGAATTGTTCATCGTCGACAACACCCGCGTGCTGCATGCCCGCAAAAGTTTTTCGAGCAGTGGCAAGCGCTGGCTGCAAGGCTGTTACGCCGACAAGGACGGGCTTTACTCAACACTTGCCGCCATTGAAGACGAGTCATAGTCATGACGCACGACCGCTCCAACATCGTGGAATTCATCGCTGGCATTTTCGAGCGCCGTGGTGCCGAGTCCTATCTCGGTGAGGCCGTCACCATGTCGCAGCACATGCTGCAGGGGGCCGTGCTGGCGGAGAAGGCGGGGGCGCCCGAGGAACTGGTGGCGGCGGCCCTGTTGCACGACATCGGCCACTACACATCCGAGTTCGGCCCGATGTCGCTTGGCGATGTGCGCGACAATTATCACGAGGAAGCTGGTGCCAAAATTCTGGAACCCTTCTTCCCGCCGGTCATCAGCGAATGCGTGCGCCTGCATGTGCCGGCCAAGCGCTATCTCTGCGCTACTGATCCGGCTTACTACGGTAGACTTTCGGAGGCCTCAAAACACACGCTGTCGCTACAGGGCGGGCCGATGACCGCAGAGGAAGTCCAAACCTTCGAGACCAATCCCTATCATCGCCAAGCAGTCAAGGTGCGTATCTGGGATGATGGCGGCAAGGACCCGGCGATGGTAACGCCGGATTTCCGGCACTATGTGCCGCTGCTGGAGCGGGTGGTTGCTGCCGGGACATGACCGCGTCCCAATCCCCCGCGATGGCCTCGGCCAATGCGCTGCATCACCGGCCCTTTGTTTTCTACTGGTTGTCGAGCTGGGCTGCGTCCTTCGCTGTCCAGATCATGTCGGTGTCGGTGGGCTGGCAGGTCTATGACATAACCCGCAACCCGCTCTACCTGGGCTTTGTCGGGCTGGCGCAATTCGTGCCGCCGCTGGTTCTCGTGCTGGTGACGGGACTGGTAGCCGATACCTTCAACCGCCGCCTGATCATGGGCCTGTGCCTGGCCATCGAAGCTGTCTGTGCGCTGTCGCTGATGGTCTTCACGCTCTCCGCACCCGTGGCCATATGGCCGGTGTTTGCGATCCTGGTGCTGCTCGGCGTGGCCCGCGCTTTCCTCAATCCGGCGTCCGATGCGCTGGCGCCCAATCTGCTGCCCAAGGAGGCCATTGCGCATGGCATTTCGCTGAACTCGATGAGCTGGCAGATCGGCAATATCGTAGGCCCGGTGGCGGGCGGCCTGCTCTATGGCCTGTCGGGTGCGGTGGCCTATGGTGTGTCGCTCGCACTGATCGGCGTTGCCATGGTGCTGGTGGCCCTGATCGGTGCCGTGGTGCAACCGAACCATGCCGAGGAAACCTCGCTGGCGACGCTGTTTGCGGGCTTCACCTTCATCCGCGGCGAGAAGATCGTGCTGGGGGCCATCTCGCTCGATCTCTTTGCCGTGCTACTCGGCGGTGCGGTGGCGCTGATGCCGGTCTATGCCCGCGACATCCTGCAGACCGGTCCCTGGGGCCTTGGCCTGTTGCGCGCCGCGCCAGGCATTGGTGCTGTGGTCATGGCGCTGGGACTGGCCAAGTTCGGCATCAAGAGCCGGGCGGGCGTCATCCTGTTTGCCTTTGTCGCGGGTTTTGGATTGTTCACCGTGGTCTTTGGACTGTCGTCCTGGGTGCCGCTGTCGATTGCGGCGCTGGCGGCGATGGGGGCTTGCGACATGGTGAGCGTCTATATCCGCGAGACGCTGCTGCAATTGTGGACGCCCGACGAGGTGCGCGGCCGCGTCAATGCGGTGAACCGGGTGTTCATCGGCGCGTCCAACGAGTTGGGCGAGTTCCGGGCGGGCGTTGCCGCCGCCTGGATCGGTGCTGTGGCCGCCGTGGTCATGGGCGGAGCCGGGACCATGGCGGTGGCCTTCTTCTGGTCGCGCTGGTTTCCGGAACTGCGCACCGCCAAGCGGCTTGACGGGCGCTCGTGACTATTCGGCGGAGACGAGCTTCGGCCTTGCTGCGGGCCTCGCCAGACGCGTGAGACCGGTGATGGCGGCAAGCGTCACAACATAGGCGATGAGTTGCAGCAGGCTCGGCGCCTCGCTGTAGCCAATGAGGGTATGCAGAATGCGGCCCACAACGCTGGATTCACTGAGGTAGGCCGAGGTGTCCCATACGGTCTGCGCGAACTGCTCGACGGCGCCCGACTGTTGCAGGAAGCCCGCCGCCTGGGCTGCCATGCCGGCCGCCAGGAAAGCGATAAGCCAGCTGGTGACGGTGAAGAGATGGCGCGGCGGGATGCGCAGAAGTCCAAAATAGGTCAGCGCTGATACGACGACGCCAAGCCCCAGGCCTGCCGCGCTGCCAGCAGCCAGACTTGCCGCGGAGCCGCCGTTGCTGACGGATACGCCATAGAGAAACAATACGACCTCGGACCCTTCACGCAGCACGGCGGTGCCAACGACGACGGCGAGCGCCAGCGGGGCACGTTTGCCGAGCGCGAAATCCCGCCCGGCGGCCGACATCTCGTTGGCCAGTTCGCGGCCGTGGCCTGACATCCAGATATTATGCCAGGCCAGCATGATGACGGCGGTAGCGAGAATCACGACGTTGAGCATCTCCTGGCCGAAGCCATCGAAGGCCCCGGCAATCGCCGCCATGAAGAAGGCGACGACGCAGGCGCCAAGGATACCGGTGGCCACGCCGCCAGCAATGAACAGCCTGCTGCCGGTGGCTCCGCGTGTGGCGGCCAGCACGATGCCGATAATGAGTCCGGCCTCGATGACTTCGCGGAAAACAATGATGGCGGCGCCAATCATGGGCGGGCTCCTATTCGGCGATCACATAGCCCTTGGCTGTCTGCTCCTGAAATTCGTCGACAAAAAGATACTTGCCGGGATCAAGTCCCCTGACGCGAACCACGATAGAGGATTGTCCGGCGGCGACCTTCTCGATTTTCAGCAGCTTTGCTTCCAGTTCGGCTGGCGCGGCATTTTCGTTTTTCATCTTTATCATGAAAGCCGCACCGGCGGGCACCTTGATTTCCGCTGGGGTGAATACGTCGCCCTTGAGGACCAGTTCATAGGTCTTGAGGGCTTCGGCGAAGGCTGTACCGGTGAAAGCCGTGGTGGCAGCCGCGGCGCAAACTAACAAAGAGCGAAGCATGAATGATCCTATTTACCCGAGTGAAATGATCGGATAATGCCCCCAATACCGGGTGTCAAATGAATTTTTAGAAATTCACGTATGAAATCAATAGATTGGATTTATTCTAAAGTGCAGTCTGCGGCGTCTTGCCGGGGTAACAGAAGCTTTTTCCTTGCATTTCTTGCCGTTTGCGCGGGTTCGGGCTATCGCATTTGCCATGGCAGGAACCGACAAAACACGGAATCAGGTGCTGGGTCCGGCACCGCTGGTGGTGCTGGTGAACCCGCAACTGGGCGAGAACATCGGTACGGCGGCCCGCGCCATGGCCAATTTCGGCCTGCATGAATTGCGCCTGGTCGAACCGCGCGACGGCTGGCCGAACGAAAAGGCGGTGACCGCCTCGTCCGGCGCCAACTGGATCATCGAGGGCGCAACGGTCCACGGCGATCTCAGCGCCGCGCTGGCCGATGTGAACTACGTCTATGCCACAACGGCCAGGCCGCGCGGCATGATCAAGGAAGTGATCACGCCGGAACAGGCGGGCCACGACATGCGGCTGCGCATCGGCCGGGGCGAAAGGCTTGCCATCCTGTTCGGGCGCGAACGCTGGGGTCTCAACAACGACGAGATTTCACTGGCCGATGTCATCGTCACCGCCCCGGTAAACCCGGCCTTTGCTTCGATCAATATCGCCCAGGCGGTGCTGCTGATGGGTTACGAGTGGTTCAAGACCCAGGCCGCGACGCTTGGCCAGCAGACCCCGGAACTGGCAGCGCTCGAGGGACCGGGCCTGCAGACACCCGGCACGCGGCCCGCCACCAAGGAGGAGCTTTACGGCTTCTTCGATCACCTCGAACGCGAACTCGATGCGGCGGGGTTCTTCAAGACGGCGGAGAAGAAACCGACGGTGCTGCGCAACATCCGCAATCTCTATGGCCGGGCCGAACTGACCGAGCAGGAAATCAAGTCCCTGCGCGGCATGGTGGCGTCGCTGACCAGGGCGCACGAGAAAAGGAAAGCGGAGAAGGGATGACCATCCCCCGCATCCTCCTCTTTGATTCCGGCATGGGCGGCCTCACCGTGGCGCGGGCTGTTGCAGCGCAGCTGCCACAGGCACACCTGATCTATGCCGCCGACAATGCGGCCTTTCCTTATGGCGCATGGAAGGAAGAGGCCCTCGTTGCCCGCATTCTGGCGGTTCTCGGCGCGTTGATCGAACGAACCGATCCCCATATTGCCGTCATTGCCTGCAACACCGCCTCAACGATCGCACTCACCCAGCTCCGGGAGGCTTACAAGCTGCCCTTTGTCGGCACCGTTCCGGCCATCAAGCCCGCCGCGGCGCAAACCAAATCCGGCATCGTCGGCGTACTGGCAACGCCCGGCACGGTCAGCCGCGAATATACCCACGCGCTGATCCACACCTATGCCTTCCACTGCAAGGTTATTCTGCATGGCGCACCACGGCTGGCGGAAATCGCCGAGAGCAAGCTCAAGGGTCATCCGCCCGATCTCGAGGAACTGCGCCGTGAAATTGCGCCCGTCTTCCGCAAGCGCGGGGGCAAGCGCACCGATGTCGTGGTGCTGGGCTGCACCCACTATCCGCTGCTGATCGAGGAGATGAACCAGGTGGTGCCGTGGCCGGTGAGTTATATCGACCCGGCTCCGGCAATTGCCCGGCGCGTGGCGGATGTGCTTGATGAAACACCGCTCAGCGAAGCAAAGGGTGTTGTACCGGCGCATGGCACGGTGATCCTTACGTCGCCGCGCGGCGCTGCCTCCGATTCACTGGGCGCCTATGCCGCGATGGGTTTTCCACTGGCGGAATTCATGGAGCGCTGAACGGGCGTCAACCCTTCTGCAGTCCCGAGGTTAGGCCGCGCACCAGGTTTTTGCGCGCCAGAAAAATGGACACGATGCTGGGTATCAGGCGGATGGTTCTATGAGAAACAGCGCCATGAGGAATCCGGTCCAGGAAAAATGAAACACATGAACGCTGCTGTGGCGGTGCCGCAATTGCAGGTCCCATACTTTGCCTTGTGACACCCCCCTGCGGCGTGTTAGCCTTTTGACGAGGGAGCCACATGTTAGCAACAGGAGAAGACAATGCGCACAATCTTGGCTGCTGCGGCAGTTCTCGCTAGTTTGGGAACATCGGCACAAGCTGTCACCATGGGCTCGGCACCCGCCTATGGTGGCCCGACTCAATCGGTGGTGGTCTGTTACTACTCGAACATAGGGTCTCTTGCTGTGACGTTCTCGAGTTCAGTCGTTCTCGTGGAACCGGGTGTTCCGGTTGCGGAGGCGTCGGAGTTCTGCGGCGGCAACATCCCCGGCGGTGGCAGGTGCCGGACCGTGTCCATCAGCGGCATCAACACCGGCGGCGCCCATTGGTGCACCGCCGTCGTCAGCAGCAAAGCTACCCTTCGCGGCCGGATGGAAATTCGCAACAGCTCCGGAACTGTATTGTCTACCCAGAACATTCAGTAGGCCCGCAAATTTGCCTTCCGCTTCAGGAGGCTGGTTATTGGGTTGTGACATAAATCTTCAGCCGGTGAGGCTTTGACAGTCTATACCGGCTGATCTATCGGGCATCGCAGCACGGGGCGTCACGCCCCGTGTTTGTTTTCTTGTGGGCTTTTCGAGGCCCTGTCGCCCGGGAGACCGGGGCCAAGGAGGGTGGGTTCTCTCAAACGTCTTTTTGTAGCCCGTGAATGACAAAGCTTTTGAGCGCCAAGCACAAGATCGACCGCCGCCTTGGCGAAAATATCTGGGACCGCCCCAAGAGCCCCGTCAACAAGCGTGAGTATGGCCCCGGCCAGCACGGCCTGCCCCGGCGAAGGCCGGGGTTCATGGCGGCGAACAGCATGCG
>JBKJQD010000324.1:0-7529 GCA_046594125.1 Aestuariivirga sp. | reverse complement strand
CGCGTTTTGCGTGGGTAATGGTCAGCGGCGCACCTTCGGCGATTTCCGCGCAGAGGCTGCGGGTTTCGGATTCGATGTCAAGGCACAGGCGGTTGATCAATCCGGCGCGCAGGGCTTCATCGGCCTTGAGCCGTCTTGCGGTAAAAAGCATTCCCTTGGCCATGGGGGCGCCGACGGTGGCGACGAGATCGCGGAGGCCATCCATGGGATAGGCCAAGCCCAGTCTTGCCGGGGGCAGGGCGAAGACCGCTGAAGCATCGGCCACCCTCAGATCACAGGCCAGTGCCATGGCCAGTCCGCCGCCGATGCAGTAGCCCTGGATCATGGCGATTACCGGTTTCGACGTCTCCCGGATGGCCGCGAAGGCGGCGGCGTTCAGGGCCTCGTAGGCGGCAGCGTTCGCGCCATTGCGCGCCGTGCCGAACTCCGAAATATCCGCCCCGGCCACGAAGGCTTCCGAACCCTTGCCGCGGATGACGATGACTCTGACATCAACGTGGCTATCAAGAGATTTCATCAATGGCGGGATCGCCGCCCACATGGCGGCGTTCACGGCGTTGCGGCGCTCGGGACGGTTCAGCACCATCCAAGCGATTGATCCGTCAATGAAAGCCTGGATATGGGGCGAGGGGGAGGGGAGTTCGATCATGGCTCCGTTTGTAGCGTTAACGGCGGGGCTTCACAATTGAGTGGCGGGATACCCATATGACGTTGGTTGGGTTATAGTATCTTTGACTTCCCTCACCCGGCGCTTCGCGCCCCCCTCTCCCGCTGGCGGGCGAGGGGAAAGAAGAAAAGAAGACCAAAATGCGGCAGGCGACCAAGACTCAGGCTGTTGAACGGCTCGATCCGGTGTGGAGCCGCATTCGTGAGGAGGCTGAGGACATTGCGCGGCAGGAGCCAGCGCTCGGCGGCTTCCTCTTTGCCTCGGTTCTCAACCATGACAATTTCGAGCAGGCGCTCATCCATCGCCTTGCGGCACGTCTCGGCAATGCCGACTTGGGGGCCGATCTGGTGGTGCAGGCCTTTGCTGATGCGCTGGAAGCTGAGCCCGAAATCGGCCATGCGGCACGCGCCGACATCATCGCCACCTTCGACCGCGATCCGGCCTGCCACCGCTATGTCGATCCGCTGCTCTATTTCAAGGGCTACCAGACGGTGCAGGCGCACCGCATGGGCCATCGCCTGTGGCACCTCGGGCGCAAGGATTTCGCCTATTACCTGCAAAGCCGCTCGTCGATCATTTCCTCCATGGACATCCATCCCAACGCGCTGCTCGGCAAGGGCATCATGGTCGACCACGGCCATGACATCGTCATCGGCGAGACGGCGGTGGTTGAGGACAATGTGTCGATCATGCAGGGCGTAACGCTCGGCGGCACCGGCAAGGAAACCGGCGACCGGCATCCGAAAATCCGCCATGGCGTGCTGGTCGGGGCGGGCGCCAAGATCCTTGGCAATATCGAGGTCGGCCACTGCTCGCGGGTCGCCGCCTGCTCGGTGGTGCTGCATGATGTGCCGCCCAATTCGACGGTGGCGGGGGTTCCGGCCAAGGTCGTGGGCTATGCCGGATGCACCGAACCGGCCCGCTCGATGGATCACAATGTGGAGCCGGTTGCGGCCACCGCCGATTGAGGCTAGGAGGGCGGCAATTCCCCTCACGAGGAGCAGACGCCTTGAAGCCCGATGAAATCGCCAAACTGACGAAGTTCCTGCGCGCCAAGTTTCAATTACCGTCGATTGCCGTGAAGAAGCGGCCGCAGAAGGATGATTCGGGCGAAGTCTATATCGGCGAGGAATTCATCGGCGTGATCTTCCGCGACGAGGAAGACGGCGAACTGTCCTATAATTTCTCCATGGCCATCCTGGATTTCGATCTGGAAGACTGACCCCTTTTCACTCTCCGCGAAGCGGGGGAGGGTGGCGCGTGGCGCCGGGCGGGGGCTTGTACCCCGGAGCCACGGCCCCCCTCCATCCGCTTCGCGTTCACCTTCCCCGGTTTACAATCGCCAGACGTTCCGGGGACAGGTGCAGATTAGGCGAGGCCGAAAGGCCCGTCTGTTACCGGGGGAACATTAACCATGTTTCCGTCCAACTTTATCAATCCGGTCCCGAACTTGCTTTCTTACCAATTGGTAAATGGCTTGTGCCCAATTGGCGCAATCGAGGAGGCGGAATGGAAGCTTACCATGTGATTTGGCTGCTGGCGGCGGTTGCGGGACTTGCCGCGGCGGGTCTGGCTGGCAATGGTTTTGCGGTGATTGCCGGCAAGCCGCCGCATCTCTGGGTGCTAGCTGAATGGCATCCCACCACGCCGCTCCGGGCTTTTGCCCTGATGGTCTATGCGCCGCTCGGGCTGATGAATGCAGGAACCGATGGCTTGGAGGACAATCCGGTCTTCGGTCTGTTGCTCTTGTCCCTGGGCCTGTTCTGGGGCTTTATGCAGGGAGTGTTCATCCTGACCACTTTCTTTGGCTATACCTGAGGCGGCTTTCATGACCATCTACGCGCTTGACGGCATTTCAGCGGACCTGCCGGGCGCGGGGCTGTACTGGATCGCACCCGATGCGGCGGTGATCGGCCGCGTCAAGCTTGAGCGCCATGCCAGCGTCTGGTTCGGAGCGGTGCTGCGCGGCGACAATGAACGGATCCTTATCGGCGAGAACAGCAATGTGCAGGATGGATGTGTGCTGCACACTGACTTGGGCGCCCCGCTCAGCATCGGGCGCAATTGCACCATCGGCCACAAGGCCATTCTGCATGGCTGCACCATTGGCGACAATTCGCTGGTCGGCATGGGCGCCACCATACTCAATCACGCCAAAATCGGCCGCAACTGCCTGATCGGCGCCAATGCGCTGATCACCGAGGGCAAGGTGATCCCCGACAATTCGCTGGTCATGGGGGCTCCCGGCAAAGTGGTGCGGGTGCTCGATGACGAAGCCATCGCCAACCTGCCGAAGTCAGCAGAGGGCTATGTGCGCAACTGGCAGCGTTTCGCCAACGGCCTCGCCGTGGTCTAATTCTCAGTGCCGATTGCCGAGGAGGCCGTCGATCTCATCCTGGACATCCGGACGCTCGTCTTCCTCGTCGCTTAGCAAGTGGGCAGCCATCATGGATGAGCCTTCGCCATTCACCCAGCGGATCACGTCCATGATCGACCAGCAGTTTCCAAGGCCCCGGACGGGTTTTGGGAAGCCCAGGTTTTCAAGTGACGGCCGCACGGATTCAAATTCCGCAACCGACTTGCCAAGGGCTTCGGCGACTTCTGTCTGCGTAAATACAAGTTTCATAACGACTCCGATTTCAGCCAGAGGCTATGAATGATTTATCATATTGTCAAATGATATTTGTGATAATTATTGTTTAAGTGGCTCCGGTGCGGCCGCGCAGGCTGCTTAATACGACGCCTTTGATGACGACACGGCTGTTATCGACGACATGTGGCCTCAGCAGTGCCGGATCCGCCGTCGCCGCGATCAGATAGGGTGGTTGAAACAGGCGGAAGACCGTTTCCGCCCTGCCGATGGTCCAGTCATAGACCTGGGCGCAGACCACGTCGCCAACCACGGGCGTTTCATTGAGACCGACAAGAAGAATGTCGCCGGGCCGGTATCCGGCACTTTCAAGTGCCCGGCTCTTGAGAGTCCAGGCATCGAGATTGGCGCGGCCGCGCATCAAGGCGGCAATGACTGCGGCCAAAGGGGTTTCAGCGGACATATCGAGCGGAACAGCTTCCGGCTCCGCAAAACCCGGAGGTGCCGAAGTGTCTGCCGCGCGCGCACCGGGGTTTGCTGCCGTTGCGATGCCGGAGATCATTTCAATCTTGCGGATGGTGCTGGCGCGCAAGGCGTGACCATGGCGATTGCCAGACAAAAAGCGTGACAGCGTCGATGGATCAAGACCGGCGCGCGAAGCCAGTTCGGTCTGGGTCCATCCGGTCCGGTCCAACACCTGAATCAGGTAGGTGCGCTGTTCAACCGCTTCATTCATGCCGGGGATTCATAGTGAATGCCGGACGATTGTCACGGGATTTGCGCGGCACGCCTCCTGCGATAACCGTACAACTTCCATCAGCGCCCGATGGACTGTTTTGCCGCGGTCCTTGGCGGAATGGGACCAGCCGCGATGACCGCGTCGGTATCGTTCAGAAGTTCCAGCACCGCCTGGCTGGCGGCCTGTGTTTCACTGCGCTCAACCGCTTCGACCACCGCCAGGTGCAGCGGGATGACATCAAGCGGCTTGGGATTGTAGCGCGATGTGTAGTCAAACATCTGCTGCAGGGCCTGCTCGATAATGATCCCGAAAGGGATGAGCAATTCATTGTTGGCGGCGGCCAGCAGGGCAAGATGGAACTCCACGTCAGGCGCCACCATTTCCTCAGTGGAACGGGCAGCGCGCATGCCGCCGAGGGCGGTCTTCAGGCGCAACAACTGGGCTGGCGTTCGCTTGGCGGCGGCCAATGCGGCGGCACCTGGTTCCAGCACGCGGCGCACCTCCTGGATGGACAGCAACAGGGTCTTGCGGTCCATGGCGGTGCAGTGCCAGGCCAGCACGTCGCGGTCCAGAAGGTTCCAGCGCGCGCGCGGCTCGACGCGTGAACCGATCTTGGGGCGCGATACCAGCAGACCCTTGCCGTTCAGCGTCTTGATGGCCTCGCGCACCGCCGTGCGGCTGACGCCGAACATGGCGCCCCATTCGGCTTCGTTGGGCAGCAGAGTGCCCGGCGCATAAGTGCCGTTGAGAATGCCTTCGCCGATGGCCTGGGCCAATTCACGATGCAGCTTGCTGCCCGCCTGGCGGACGGGCTTCAGCGGGGCCTTGGCCTTGCGATGCGGCATTGCGCGGTTTCTCCCAACAGGAAATGATTTATCATACAAATAATCGTTGATTGCCAGAGTTTGTTATTTTAATGGATTGGCCATGGCAACTGGCGGACGCGACGCGCGCCGCCTGGCCATGCAAGTAACCCAGGGAGGACTACACGTGATCAACCGCAGAACATTTATCGCTTCCGCCGCAGGGCTGGCCGTTCTGGCCGCCGCCGGCGCCGCTTTCGCTGGAGAAAAGGGCCTCGTCGGCATTTCGATGCCAACCAAGTCGTCGACCCGCTGGATTTCCGACGGCGAGTCCATGGTGAAGGAATTCACCGCCCTGGGCTACGACACAGATCTTCAGTATGCCGAAGACGACATTCCCAACCAGCTCGCCCAGATCGAGAACATGGTGACCAAGGGCGCCAAGGTGCTGATTATCGCCGCCATCGACGGCACGACGCTCTCTGACATTTTGAAGAAGGCCCATGAAGCCGGCGCCAAGGTGTTTGCTTACGACCGCCTGATCAGCAAGACGGGTGACGTCGACTACTACACGACATTCGACAACTTCGGCGTCGGCGTCCTCCAGGGCACATCTCTGATCAATGGCCTCAAGGAGCGCTTCCCGTCAGTGAAGCCGTGGAACGTCGAACTGTTTGGCGGTTCGCCCGACGACACCAACGCTTTCTATTTCTACGATGGCGCCATGAGTGTGTTGCAGCCGCTGATCGACGCGGGCGACATTGCCATCGTCTCGGGCCAGATGGGCATGGACAAGGTCGGCACGTTGCGTTGGGACGGCGCTGTCGCCCAGGCCCGCATGGACAACCTGCTGTCGGCCAACTACACCGACAAGAAGGTCAATGGTGTGCTGGCGCCTTACGATGGCCTGTCGCGCGGCATCATCTCGTCACTCAAGGGTGTTGGTTACGTTCCGGGCGCGGAAATGCCGATCGTCACCGGCCAAGACGCCGAGCTTCCCTCGGTCAAGGGCATGATGGCGGGCGAGCAGTATTCGACGGTGTTCAAGGACACCCGCGAGCTGGCCAAGGTCACCGCCAAGATGGTTGACGCCGTGCTTTCGGGCAAGGAGCCGGAAATCAACGACACCAAGACCTACAACAACGGCGTCAAGATCGTTCCGTCTTACCTCCTCACCCCCTACGCGGTGGGCAAGGACGACATCAAGAAGCAGCTGGTCGACTCGGGCTACTACACCCAGGACAAGATCGACAACTAATTGATCGGCTGGCGCGGGCTCCGCACTTGCGGAGCCCGCGCTTTTTCGTCTTAACTGTTGAACAGATGGCCGGACTCAACTGGCTGCGGTGCAGGTGCAGCGGGGGAGCAATGCAGCCGATCCTTGAAATGCGCGGAATCACCAAGACGTTTCCGGGGGTGAAAGCCCTGACGGACGTGAACCTCGAGGTATTGCCGGGCGAAATTCATGCGGTGGTCGGTGAAAACGGCGCCGGCAAATCGACGCTGATGAAGGTGCTGTCGGGGGTTTACCCCCATGGTACCTACAGCGGCGAAATCCGCTTCGAGGGGGCGGAGCGCAAGTTCAGTTCTATTGCCGACAGCGAGAACACCGGCATCATCATCATCCACCAGGAACTGGCACTGGTTCCGCTGCTTTCCATAGCCGAGAACATTTTCCTTGGCCACGAAACCGCCAGCTACGGCGTCATCAACTGGTTCGAAGCGTTCAAGCGCACCAAGGCGCTGCTGGACAAGGTGGGCCTCAAGGAACATCCCAATACGCTCATCACCAACATCGGCACGGGCAAGCAGCAATTGGTGGAAATCGCCAAGGCGCTGAACAAGAAGGTCAAGCTGCTCATCCTTGATGAGCCCACGTCCAGCCTCAACGAAACGGATTCAAATGCGCTTCTGGCGCTTCTCAAGGAATTCAAGGCGCAGGGCATTTCCTCCATTCTCATCACCCACAAGCTCAATGAGGTTTCCAAAGTGGCGGACCGCATCACGGTTCTGCGTGATGGCATGACGGTCGACACGCTTGATGCGACGAGGCAGGAAGTCAGCGAGGACCGTATCATCAAGGCCATGGTCGGTCGTGAACTTAATGACCGGTTTCCACCACGCTCCGCAACAATTGGCGAACCGGTTTTTGAGGTGAAGAACTGGAGCGTCTACCACCCGCTGCATGCGGACCGGCAGATGATCAAAGGCGTGGACCTGGTGGTGCGCAAGGGCGAGGTTGTTGGCATCGCGGGCCTGATGGGTTCGGGGCGGACGGAACTTGCCATGTCGATTTTTGGCCGGGCCTATGGCCAGAAGATTTCCGGCGAGGTTAAGATAAATGGCAAAACTGCGGATGTCAGCACCATTCCGCGCGCCATGGAAGCAGGCCTTGCTTATGTGACCGAGGACCGGAAAACCTATGGCCTGGTGCTGATCGACCACATCAAGCACAATGTGACGCTCGCCAATCTCGAAGGCGTGTCGAAGCGTTCGGTGGTGGACGAGACGGCAGAACTCAAGGTTGCCAACAAGTACCGCAAGGATTTGGCCATCCGCAGTTCCAGCGTGTTCCAGACCACGGTGAACCTGTCGGGCGGCAACCAGCAAAAAGTGGTGTTGAGCAAATGGCTGTTTTCGGGCCCCGGCGTGCTCATTCTCGATGAACCAACGCGCGGCATTGATGTTGGCGCAAAATATGAAATCTACGGCATCAGCAACCAGCTTGCG
>JBKJQD010000271.1:0-4558 GCA_046594125.1 Aestuariivirga sp. | reverse complement strand
CGAATGGGTGGGTTGCTTTGGCCTGACCGAGCCATTCGCCAGTTGAGAGCTTCGGCAGATATTTTTTCTTCTGGGCTTCGGTGCCATAGGCCTCGATCGGATGCATGACGAGGGAGTTCTGCACGCTCATCGCCGAGCGGTAGCCGGAATCGACACGCTCCACTTCGCGGGCCACCAGGCCATAAGCCACATAGCCCAGCCCCGAGCCGCCGTAGTCGCTCGACGTCATGATGCCGAGGAAGCCCATGTCGCCCATCTCGTTCATGATCTCGCGGTCGAAGCGTTCCTCGCGGAAGGCCGATTTCACCCGTGGCATCAGCTTGTCCTGGGCAAAAGCCCGGGCCGCATCGCGGATCATCCGCTCCTCGCCGCTCAAGTGGCTTTCGAGGTCGAGCGGGTCTTCCCAGTTGAACGGGACTTCGGCCATGACAAACTCCTTCAATTTTGTCCCTAAAGAGCAAGGGAACGCGGCCCTGTCAATTCGGCGGAGTGACGGGATGTTTGACGCCTAACGTATAAGTGCCGACAGGCTCTTGAATTCCGCCGTCCCCGCCCGGCCCAGCAGTTCGAAGACCGCCATTTCGGTGTTGATCACCTGAACGCCAGCATCCCGCATGCGGTCCAGCGCCAGGGCCTTGGAGGAGGGCGCCCGCGATGCCATGGCATCGGCCACGGCGAAAACGCCGAAACCGGTATTGGCCAGGTCGATCACCGATTGCAGGACGCAGACATGGGCCTCGATCCCCGCCACGATGACCAGCGGACGTCCCTGTTCGTGGTGACGGATCATGTGGGCTTTCACAGCCGCGTCGCGCCAGCAGGAGAAGCTGAGCTTTTCGAACACCGGCGCATTGCCGATTTCGTCCTTGAGCGCCGCCACCGTATGCCCCAGCCCCTTCGGATATTGCTCCGAGACGGCGACGGGAACATCCAGCGCCTTCGCCGCCTTCAGCAGAATGCCGCAACGCTGGATAATGTCATCGCCCCCCGCCATCGCCGGCAGCAAGCGCTCCTGCATGTCGATGATAAGGAGAGTGGATTTGGCCGCGTCGATGAGCATCAGAATTTACCTGCCTGCCCGTGATACCCTGCCTCGCGCTGGTGTCGAACGGCAAGGATCATCACAGTCTTGGTTTCCGGCGAGAACTTGTAAAGGGCCACGTAGCCATGGTGGCCGAAAGGTATGACGAGTTCCCGAAGACTCGCATCCTCGGGCACCGGCCGCCCAATCATTGGGTGCCGGGTGAGCGGCTTGAATGCCGCCAAAATGGCCGTGATTGCGCGAACGCCAATTGCTGGATCGCCTTCACTGTAGAAATCGCGGCAACGGTCGATTTGCGCTGCCGCCCGTGGCGAAAGGGTTACGCGCGCCATTTGGGAAGCGGCTGGGATGGCGTCTTCTCAAGTTTCCTGACCCAGGCTTCCATGTCGGCGAGCGTCAGGTGTTTGCCGGTCCGCTCAAAGTCGCGCCAGGCATCCTGCGCCTCCTTGATGAACCCCGCGCGTTGCTCCTCGCGGGCGAGATACTCGCGGATCGCCTCGCGCATCAGGTAATGTGGTGTACGCTGTTTAATTTCGGCGAGGGAGACGAGGCGTGCCCGCTCCTCGTCCTCCAGTTTCACCGACACGGCCTTGCTCATCGAAATGCTCCGGTATTGAAAGGTATTACCAGTCTATACCTTCTCTGAAGTCATATCAAGCCTGCCCGCCACCTTCAGCCCGAAAGCATAGACGAATGCCACCTCTTTCAGCCGGTCAAATCGCCCCGAGGCGCCGCCGTGGCCCGCACCCATGTTGGTCTTGAGCAGCAGCAGATTACCGTCGGTCTTCAATTCACGGAGCTTCGCCACCCACTTTGCCGGTTCCCAATAGGTAACGCGCGGGTCGGTGAGGCCGCCAACCGCCAGAATATGGGGATAGGGCTTGGCCTCCACCTGGTCATAGGGTGAATAGGCGGCGATATTTTCATAGGCCGCCTTGCTGGCGATGGGGTTGCCCCACTCCGGCCATTCCGGCGGCGTCAGCGGCAAGGTGTCGTCGAGCATGGTGGTGAGCACATCGACGAAGGGCACTTCGGCGACGATGCCGCCAAAGAGATCGGGCGCCATATTGGCGATGGCCCCCATCAGCATGCCCCCGGCACTGCCGCCTTGCGCCACGATATGGCCCTTGCGCGTGAAACCCGCGGCGATCAAGTGCTCGGCACAGGAAATGAAATCGCGAAAGCTGTTGGTCTTGTGCTCCATCTTGCCGGTCTTGTACCAGTGCCGGCCCTTCTCCTGCCCGCCGCGGATATGGGCGATGGCATAGATGAAGCCGCGATCCACCAATGACAGTATGTTGGTATTGAAGCCCGCTGGCATCGAGATGCCATAAGAGCCATAACCATAGAGCCAAAGTGGCGCTGAGCCATCGAGCGGTGTGCCCGCGCGGTAGAGCAGTGTTACCGGAATCTGTTCGCCGTCATGGGCCAACGCCTGGATGCGGCGGGTCACATAGTTCCGCGGGTCATGGCCGCTCGGCACCTCCTGCGTCTTGCGCAGGATGCGGCTGCGATCACGCATATTATAGTCGAAAACCTGGGCCGGCGTCGTCATCGAGGAATAGCTGAAGCGCAGCGTGTCGGTGTCGAATTCGCGCATCTCGCCAAAGCCCAGAGAATAGGCTTCCTCGTCAAAGGCGATGGCATGCTCCTCGCCGGTTATCATGTCGCGCACCACGATGCGCGGCAGCGCGTTCTCGCGCTCCATGCGGATCAACCAGTTCTTCAGCACGATGTAACTTACCAGGAAGATGCCGGGCCGGTGCGGGATGAGGTCAACCCAATGCTCCGGGGACGGACGATCAAGTGGCGCCGTGATGATCTTGTAGTCCTCGGCGCCGCCGATATTGGTCTTGATGATAAGCTGGTCGTTCCAGTGCTCGACTTCATACTCGAGGCCATGTACGCGCGGTGCGATCTGTTTCGGCGCCGCCTCTGGCCTTGCCGCATCAAGCATCCAGATTTCCGACGTGTCGTGGTCATGGACATCGATGACAATATAGGCGTCGGAATTGGTTCTTCCGACGCCGGTGAACATGCCGGTATCTTTTTCCTCGTAAACCAGAACGTCGTGGGCCTGGTCCGTGCCCAGCACATGGCGGAAGGTTTTCAGCGGCCTGTGGTTGTCGTCCTGCAAGGTGTAGAAAAAGTTCTTGCCGTCGGCCGCCCAGGTGGCGCCACCCGCCGTGTTGTGCAGCACGTCGGCGAGATCCTTGCCCGAAGCCAGATCGCGCACCCGCAACTCGAAGAATTCCGAACCATTGCCATCGAAGGACCATGCCGCGAGGTCTTGTGACGGCGAGATGTCGATGCCGCCGAAGCGGAAATACGCGCGGCCCCTGGCCAGTTCATTGCCGTCGAGCAGAAGCTGTTCCGGCCCCGTCATGCCGCGCCCCTTGCGGGCAAAGCGCGGATGCTGGCCACCCGTGACATAGGACGAATAATAATCGAATGGCCCGTCAGGGGCTGGCACCGAGGAATCATCTTCCTTGATGCGGCCCTTGAGTTCGGCAAACAACGTCTCCTGCAGGCCCGACGTATCAGCCATCACCGCTTCATGATAGGCATTCTCGCCTTCGAGAAAGCCGCGGATGTCCTTGGGCAACAGGGTGGGATCATGCATGACCTCCTGCCAGTTTTCGGCCTTGAGCCAGTGATAGTCGTCCCGCTTCTGGTGGCCATGCCAGATTTCCACACGCGGGCGCTTTTCCGCCGCGGGCGGCTTCACATTCGGCAATGTCATGGGTCAGGCCTTGTCCGGTTTGAAATCGAGGGCGGCGCCATTCATGCAATAGCGTAACCCAGAGGGCTGTGGCCCGTCGGGGAATACATGGCCCAGATGCCCGCCGCAATCAGCGCAGTGGACCTCGGTGCGTGTCGCGAACCACGACTTGTCGACGCTGGTACCGACAGCCGTTTCATCTTTTGGCGCATAGAAACTGGGCCAGCCGGTACCCGATTCAAATTTTGTGGCGGAGGCAAACAGCTCCTTGCCGCAGCCGGCGCAGACGAACACGCCGTCGCGCGTCTCATGATTGAGCGGACTGGTGCCGGCCCGCTCCGTGCCGTGCTCGCGCAGCACGCGATAGGCTTCGGGGCGCAGTTGCTGCAGCCACTCAGCATCGGTCTTGGTCACTGTGTTGGTCATTGATTGCCTTCTCCGCGTTGCCCCTAACATGGGCGATAGCGGGCGAAATGTGAAGCTGCCGTAGCGGTCACGGTTGCGTGTGAAATTAGGCGGGGATTAACCATGCCAACAGCCTTGACGCGGGCCGGAGCCGTCTTCCGGGCCAATTTAATTAACTTTACAGGCTTCGCTGTCTTTTCTGCATCCTGTGAAGATGTGTTTTGCGGATTATCATGCTGAGTGACCTCATGCAGTCGGACGGTGGCCCGGACGATGGGGGCCGCAAACTGTTGCGCCCGCCCACCCTGCACCCGCCGGGCAGCCGGGGCCGCATCACCGCCAACTCCTTCCGCCTCCTCACGGCCAAGCTGAAGCGCAAGGACACACCG
>JBKJQD010000183.1:0-11935 GCA_046594125.1 Aestuariivirga sp. | reverse complement strand
GTGCCCTTGCTGGTGTGGATGCCGGTGACGGCTGCGGAATTATTGCCGAACTCGAAACCGGTGACGTTGCAGCCGGTCATGATGCGCACACCTTCGGCCTCCGCCTTGGAGGCGAGGCCATAAATCGAGGCGGTGTTGTTGGCGTAGCCGCCCTTCTTCTCGTGCAGTACCGAAGTGATGCCCTTGGCCTGCCAGTCGTCGAACAGGCCTTCCATGTAGGTCTGTGAATCCCTGGCGCCCTCGATGAAGGTGGAAGTGTAGCCGATGGACTTCTGTTGCGCGTAAATCGAGCCCACCTGTTCGTGCATCACTTCCGGGCTGATCTGCATGTAGCCGACGCCATGATAGGCATAGGCCTTGGGGTCGCTCTCCCAGACCTCGACGCATTGCGCCATCAATTCGCGCATCGCCGGCTGGTAATAGTTGTTGCGCACCACGCCGCAGGCGATGCCCGATGCGCCCGCCGCGATGGCGGTCTTGTCGATGACCAGAATGTCCTTGCCGTTGCCGCGTCCGGTTTCCTTGAGCTTGAGGGCCAGATGATAGGCCGTCGAGAGACCGTGAATGCCAGCGCCAATGATGGCGTACTTGACACCTGACGGAACTGCCATGGACCTTGTCCTTTCGAATTGACCGGCGCCAGCGGCCGCCGCGTATGAAACGAAACTTGACGCCAGACTTGAAGACAGCCTTATTGATCCACAAAAGCCGACTGATTGCAAACCAATTCTATCCAATTCCAACCAATTCAGGTAATATTGGTTGCAGCCGGGCCGGACATGGGGAATGACGTGACGGAAACAATTGAAGACTCAGACGATTTGCTCGCCGGGTCGAGCCGCAACACCGGCGTGATCTTGGCGCGTATCCGTCAGGCCATCGAAACCGGCGTCTATGCCGATGGCGACCAGTTGCCAGCCGAACGCCAGTTGGCGATCACCTTCGGCACGGCGAGGTCCACCATACGCAAGGTCCTCGATCAACTGGCGGAAAAGAATCTGGTGGTGCGCCGCGTCGGCAGTGGCACCTATGTCAATTACAGCGGCCCCTTAAGCCAGGGCATGGACGATATTGCCGATCTGGTCAGTCCGCTGCAGCTGATCGAAACCCGCTTTGCCATCGAGCCATACATGACCAGGCTCGCCGCCCTTCATGCCACCGGCAGCGACCTTGACCGTTTCGAGGACATGCTGCGCCGCATCGAGGCGGCCCACGGCGACCAGAATCTTTTCACCCAGCTCGATTCGGAATTCCATCTTGAGCTGGCGCGCTGTTCGCGCAATCCGCTGATCGTGCGCATGTACCAGCAGGTGAACATGGTGCGGCTCCATGCCCAATGGGACCGCATGAAGAAGCTCATCCTGTCCCAGGAAAAGATCAACGCCTATAATTCCCAGCACCGTGCGCTCTACGAGGCGCTCCGCCATCGCGATGTGCAGGGCGCGGTCGATCACATAACCCGCCATCTCGAACTGGCCAGACAGGATTTGATCGGCGCCGATAGCGGCTGAGGATACCCATGATCACCTTAACCCAGAACCATGCCGATACATTTGCCCGAGATGGCTTCGTCATCGTCGAAGGGGCACTGGCACCAGCCCAGGTCGAGGCGGCGCGGAACCGCTTCGAGCCGCTGTTTTCGGGCAAGTTCCAGACCGGACTTCATCCCGACGAGTGGAACTGGCGCATGGGCCGTGACGCGCCCGACCTGACCCGGCAGATCTGCAACGCCTGGAAATCCGATCTCTCCATCGCCTCGATCGTGCTCGCCGCCGATGTCGGCCAAGCCTGCGCCAGGCTTCGCGGCTGGCCAGGCGCGCGCATCGGTCAGGACAATGTCATCTGGAAGCCGCCCGGAACCAGGCCGCTGGGTTTCCATCAGGACGATTCCTACAACGATTGGATCGTGCCCGCCGAGATGAGCACCTGCTGGATGACGCTCGATGATACCAAAGCTCATCAGGGCACCATTGAATATGTGCGGGGTTCCCACCTGTGGCCGCTGTCGCCGCCCATCAAACAGTTCCATGCGCCGGATGACCCGTTGAACGATCTCTATCCAGCCGCCAAGGCGGCGGGCGTGACCGACTATGAGATTGTGCCGATTGAAGTGCCGGCGGGCTCCTGCGTCATTCATCATGGCCGCACCTGGCACGGTTCGCGTGACAACCGGGGCGACAATCCGCGCCGCGCCGTCGTCGCCCATTGCATATCATCCGCCGCGGAATTCCATCCCGACAAGATCAGTTCGATCTATTCCCGCTACAAGAAAGTGGGTTCCGTCGAGATGGACGAAAGCTATTTCCCCATCATCTGGCGCAAGGACGGCTATCGTACGCCGTGGCTGGATGGTTATATTCTCAGATAGGAGTCGCAACATGAAAGCACGGGTTCAATGGCTCGACGGACGGGCCTTCGTGGGTGAGTCGGGCAGCGGTCATGCCGTGGTCATGGACGGAGCACCAGAGTCCGGTGGCCGCAACATCGGCGTCAGGCCGATGGAAATGTTGCTGCTGGGGCTTGGCGGCTGCACCGCCTTCGATGTGGTGATGATCCTCGAGAAATCACGCGAGATGGTGACCGGTCTCGACATTGAACTGGAAGCCGAGCGCGCGCCTGAAGATCCCAAGGTCTTCACCAAAGTCCGCCTGATCTACAAACTGCGCGGCCGCAACCTGAAACCCGCCACTGTCGAGCGCGCCATCAACCTTTCGGCGGAGAAATATTGCTCGGCTTCGATCATGTTAGGCAAGACTGCCAAGATCGAGCACAGCTGGACCATTGAGGACGACGCGGCGGCGTTGAACCAATGACACATCTTTGGGTCCGGGCCGAACAACGCCCCAATGAAGAACGCGTGGGCCTGATGCCGGATGGTGCGGCTGCACTGATCGCCGCCGGCCTTCGCGTCACCGTCGAGGACAGCAGCGTCCGCGCCATAGCGCTTGACGGTTACAAGCTGGCAGGTTGTGAAATCGCAGCGGAGAATTCCTGGCCCCAGGCGCCAGCCGATGCGATCATCTTCGGCCTGAAGGAATTGCCCGAGGACGAAACCCCGCTGCGCCATCGCCACATCATGTTTGGCCATGCCTACAAAGGGCAACCCTCTGGCCAGATTTTGCTGAAACGTTTCGTGAAGGGCAGGGGCACGCTCTACGATCTCGAATATCTGGTCGATGCCAGCGGCCGCCGCGTCGCCGCCTTCGGCTATTGGGCTGGCTATGCGGGTGCAGCACTCGCCCTGAAATGCTGGGCGGCGCAGCAGCATGGCGGCATCTGCGGTCCGGTGGCCAAGTATCCGGGCAAGGCGGCGCTGCTTGAAGATTTGGGCCACGAACTGGCCAGGTACGAGCGGCCGCGTGCGCTGGTGATCGGCGCGCTGGGACGGGTCGGCAGCGGCGCCTCCGGCCTGTGCACGGCGATGGGCGTTGCCGTGACCAAATGGGACATGGCCGAGACCGCTTCAGGCGGGCCGTTCCCGGAGGTGTTGCAGCACGAGATTTTCCTGAACTGCATCCTGGCTCGTCCCGGCTGCCCGGTCTTCGTGCCGGCATCGGCCAAAACCGACAAGCGCAAATTGACGGTCATCGGCGACATCGCCTGTGATCCCACTTCGGATTTCTCGCCGGTCAAGGTTTATGACCGGGTCACCGATTGGCAAGCGCCAGCCCTGCGCGTGGCCGAACATCCGCCGCTTGATGTGACGGCGATTGACAATCTGCCCTCGCTTCTGCCGGTGGAGAGTAGCATTGATTATGCGGCACAACTCTTGCCCTCGCTGCTGACACTGGGCAATCTGGAAACTGGTGTGTGGGGCCGCGCAAAAACGGAATTCGACCGCCATACGGCTGGTCTGTGAGGAGAGAGTGAGATGACGATTCATTGGTGCGGCACGGGTCTGTCGTCGGGTCCGGGTCTGCGGCGGCTGATCAAGAACGGTCACAAGGTCGTGGTGTGGAATCGCACCGTGTCCAAGGCGAAAGAAGCGGTGGGTGATCTGGCAGCCGACATCCGCCCCTACGCGCTCGACGCACTGACGGCGGCGCTTCAGCCGGGCGATCTGGCCATTTCAATGCTGCCCGCCGACCAGCACGTGAGCATTGCCAAGGCTTGCCTGTCGAAGAACGCCCATTTTGTATCCTCCTCCTACATCGCGCCTGAGATGCGCGAACTGGATCAGGAGTTCCGCGCCAAGGGTTTGGTGTCGGTCAATGAAGTTGGCCTCGATCCCGGCATTGACCACCTGATGGCCCATGACCTGGTGGCGCGCTATCGGGCCTCGAAGGCTTTTGATGCCGCCAACGTATTGAGCTTCACGTCATACTGCGGCGGTGTTCCGAAGATTCCCAATGCGTTCCGCTACAAGTTCAGCTGGGCGCCGGTCGGTGTGTTGAAGGCCCTGCGTTCGCCGTCGCGCAGCCTGCGGAATTTCGAGGAGTTTCGCGTGGCCAGGCCCTGGGACGCCATCACCGCTTACGATGCACCACTGCCCTTGCCGGAAAGCTTCGAGGTCTATCCCAACCGTGACAGCTATCCCTTCATGGAAGACTATCATTTCGACAAGACCTGGAAAGTGCGAGACTTCGTGCGCGGCACCATCCGCCTGAATGGCTGGACCAAGGCCTGGACGCCGGTGTTCCGCGAGATCGAAACCCTCTCCGGTGCCGAAGGTGATGCGCGCCTTGTCGAAATGGCGGCTGAATTTCTTAAGGAGAATTCCTATGCGCCGGGTGAACCGGACCGGGTGATCCTGTTCGTATCGCTCAAAGCCGAGAGCGATGGCCGTGCGGTGTTCCACGAAACCTGGGCCATGGACGCCTGGGGTGACGAACGCGGAACGGCAATGGGCCGGCTCGTGTCGGTTCCCGTCTCGCTGGCTGTCGAGTCAGTGCTGCGCAAGGAAATTCCCCCCGGCGTACATGCGGCGCCGAGCGATCCGAAAATCCTCGAGAGCTGGCTCACGCAGGTGAAGGGTCTGGCGCAGTATATGGAGCGGGTCAGCAGCCTAAGTTAGCACTCCTGCATCAGTGCGGCGTCGCAGGGTCACTTAGTATAACTTAACTCAGTACACCTCTCCCGATGGGAGAAGGGAAGTCTGATTTTATTTTCCCCGGATCAGCGCGCACCAGGTTTCGGCGAGCGCCAGGACGCTGGCGTTGATGGGGCCGCTCGGAAGAGTTGGGATCACCGACGCATCGACCACGAACAATCCGGACGTCCCGCGCAGCGCAAGTGTGCCATCGACCACCGACTGTTCATCGTGCCCCATGCGGCAAGTGCCAGCCGGATGGTGATGTGTCGATGCGCTGCGGGCGATAAAGGAATTAAGATCGCCGTCCGCGGTCACGGATTTTCCCGGCAGCACTTCTTCGGAGCACCACTCGTCAAGCGCTGCGTGGCTGCCAACCAGCCGGGCCATCTTCAGCGCCTTGCGGAAGGTCAGCCGGTCCTGTTCGGTCTTAAAGTATTGCGGATCGATGAGCGGCGGATCGTTGCGGTTTGGCGCGCTGGGCCGGATTGATCCGCGGCTCGTTGGATGCGTCACGCCGGCGAGAATTGTGAAGGCGCTGCCATAGGGCGGTGCGCTGAACTGATCGGTGACGGCGGGTGCCGCAACACAGGCCAGCACAATGTCAGGCGGTCCCTTGGCGCGCGTGATGTCAGCGCTGTGCAGATACATCAGCGACTCCGAGTGTTGCAGCCGTGACGGCGGCAAGGGCTTCTTAGTCCTGTAGACATTGCCAAGCGCCAGCAGATGGTCTTGCAGGTTTTGCCCGACGCCGGGCAGGCTATGGCGGCAGACGATCCCGGCAGCATCCAGAGTGGCGGGATCGCCGATTCCTGATCGCATCAGCAGAAGTGGCGTGGCGATGGCCCCCGCGCAGAGTACGATCAGGCCAGCATGGATCGTCTCCACTTGCCCGGCGTGAACGGCCACCGCCGCAGTGGCGCGCTGGCCATCGAAACCCAGTCTCTCCACCTCGTACCCCGTCAGAATCGAGAGGTTGGGGCGGGCGGTAACTTCCGGCGTTAGATAGGCGTCCGCTGCTGTCACCCGGCGGCCATTGCGGATGTTGAGCGAGTTGGGTGCCGTGCCCGCCAGTTCGCCGTTGTTGTGATCGCTGAGGCGGGGAACCCCCATCGCCTCGCCCGCCGCCATGTAAGCCCGAACCACCGGATTGAGTTCGCTGGCATCAGGAAGATAGACGGCAAGCGCTCCGCCGCGCCCGCGTCTGGCGCTGGCAGCGCCGGAGAAATCTTCAGACCGGACAAAGCCAGGCAACAGGCCTTCATATGACCACTGTGGCCCTCCCGCTTCCGACCAGCTGACAAAATCCTCCGGGTGGCCGCGCACATGGGCCATGGCATTGATGCAACTTGACCCGCCAAGCAGGCGTCCGCGCGCCCATGAATGGATGCGGTTGGCGGTGAAAGGCTGCGGCAGCGTTTGATAGTTCCAGTCATAGGCCCGGCCTTGCAGCGCTGGCCATTTGAGGGGATCGCCGATATCGGGATCGTCGGACGCGGTGCCAGCTTCGATCAGGCCGACGCCGCAGGCCGGATCCTCGCTGAGGCGGCTGGCGACCGCACAACCCGCCGTTCCCGCACCGATGACCAGGATGTCGAAATGGCGCCTTGGCGCGCTCAAGCCGCAGCGAGCCCGGCGCTCGAGCGTTCGATGATGCGCCGTTGCACCAGAAGCAGATGGGCGCGCATGGCGGCCTCGGCGGCCTCGGGATCGCGCGCCGCGATGGCCTCGGCGATGCGTTGATGCTCTTGGTCACGCAAAGCGATGCGGGTGGGGCAGGTGGCCGGGGTAACGCGAGCCACACGCATCCGCGCATCGAAACCGATCTGCCGCAACATGACGAAAAGTTCGCGCGCCAGATTGTTGCGGGCGGCCGCGGCGATGGCGAGGTGGAAGTTGAGATCGGCCTGGCCGGGCTTGTCGTCGGGCCGCGTCTCAGCCCACCGGGTGATCTCCGCGATATCGAGCGACGAGGCCCGGAGCGAGGCAAGCCGCGCGAAGCTTGGTTCGAGGATGAGGCGCATCTCGATGACCTCGAGAGGATTTGTCACCTGCACCAGATCCTCGTTGTGGCGGCCCTGCCGGGTGGCGGCGGCGCGCCGCGCCGGTGGCGGTTCGAGGTCGCCAGACTTGCGCAGATGCTCCAGCGCCTTGCGCAGCTGGTAGCGCCCGACATTCAACTGGCCCGCCAGTTCACGCTCGGACGGTAGCTCTCCAGCATTCTCCCGTATCCGCAGAATGGCGGCGGCAACGCTCAAGGGTTTGTCTGCCGTGCTGCTGCTTGCTGGCAATGCAACTGCTCCAATATCCATCAACCAATGCCAACCATATAATCCAAAACTATCTGGTTGACAACCATGAGTGTAGGTGGTTGATCTTTGATGGTCGTTGGCAGGGCTGCCGACTGACCGGGAATTGACATGCCGGCACCATCAAATTTCGACTATGTGATCGTTGGCGCCGGGTCGGCGGGCTGTACTCTGGCCAACCGCCTGACCGAGGACGGCAAAGCGACCGTTCTCCTGCTCGAAGCTGGCGGCTGGGACCGCGACCCGATGATCCACATTCCGCTTGGCTGGGGCAAGATCCTGGTCGAGCGGCGCCACGACTGGATGTATTTCTGTGAGCCGGAAGCCAATGTCGGCAATCGCCGCGTCGAGTGCGCGCGCGGCAAGGTGATCGGCGGCTCGTCTTCAACCAATGCCATGGCCTATGTGCGCGGCAACCGCGGCGACTACGACCGCTGGGCGGCCACCGGCTTGCACGATTGGTCCTACGACAAGGTTCTCCCCTATTTTCGCAAGACCGAGCGCTGGGAAGGCGGCACCAGTGCCCATCGCGGCGGCGAGGGTCCGGTGAACACCCAGACCTGCAAATACCAGGATGATCTCATCGAGGCCTTCGCCGAAGCCAGCCGCACGGCGGGATTTCCCCAGACCGGCGATTACAACGGCGCCGTGCAGGAGGGCTTCGGGCATCTGCAGATGACCATCGACAAGGGCAGGCGGGCCAGCACCGCCACGGCCTATCTCCGCCCGGCTCTCAAGCGTGCCAATCTGACGACCCTCACCGGAGCCCTTGCCACCCGCATTGTCATGGCGGGCGGGCGCGCCGCCGGGATTGAATACGTGATGCGCGGGGTCACGCAGACAGCCATGGCCTCGCGCGAGGTGATCCTCGCGGGTGGTGTCATAAACACCCCGCAATTGCTCATGCTTTCTGGCATCGGTGGCCATTCGGAGCTGGCGCGCCATGGCATCACGACGGTGCTCGACAGGCCGGCTGTGGGACAGAACCTGCAGGACCATGTGTCGGTGATCCTGATGTACAAGCGGAAGTCGCCGGGGCCGTTCTTCCGCATGATGCGGGCCGACCGGATCGGGGTGGATTTCATCAAGACCTATCTCACCGGACGCGGCTTCTCAGCCGACGTGCCCGGTGGTGTGGTGGCCTTCCTCAAGAGCGATCCGGGCCGCCCTTTGCCAGACGTGCAAATTCTGTTCACCGCCGCACCTCTTGCCGCCTGGCCTTACTTCGCACCCTTCAAGCAGCCCTTCACCGATGGCTTCGCCACCCGCATCGTTGCCACCCAGCCGGAGAGCCGGGGCAGCGTGAAACTGGCCTCCGCCGATCCTTCGGCAGCCCCCCTCATTCATCAGAACTTCCTGTCCTCGCCGCGCGACTGGGATTCGCTGCGCGCCGGTTTCCGCGTGGCGCGCAAGCTCGCCGCCGAGCCGTCCATGCAACCCTTCGTCGCCGCTGAATTTCTGCCCGGCCCCAAATGTGAGACCGACGCGGAGATTGACGAGCATATCCGCAAGACCTCGATCACCGTCCATCATCCGGCCGGCACCTGCCGCATGGGGGTGGATGCCTCCTCCGTCGTCGATCCCGAACTGCGGCTGCGCGGTATCGCGGGCCTGCGCGTCGTGGATGCCTCGGTCATGCCGGACCTGCCCTGCGGCAACATCAATGCGGCGGTGATCATGATCGCCGAAAAGGCCGCCGACATGATCCGTGCCAGTGCCGCCCAGCAAGCGGCAGCTTGATGCTGGTTGATACATTGGTTGAGGAATTTACCATTGCTCCACTCAACCATGGCTGTTATGGTTGGGCTGGTTCACACGCTCCAGTCAATCGCAGAGGTGCCTGAATGTCGAATGCACAACCAGCCGCCGAAAGCCTCACCCTCAAGCAAGCCGCCCTCAAAAGCCTCTATGACGACCTCTACGCCCGCAACATGTTTCCGTTCTGGGCCACCGCGCAGGGTGTCGATCATGACGAGATCAAGCAGCTCATGGCGACGTCCAAGGCCATTCCATTCGTGTGGAAGTATTCCGAGATTGAGCCGCTGCTGCAACGCGCCGCGCGGCTGGTGACCATGGATGACAGCGAGCGCCGCTCACTGATTCTGGTGAACCCCGGTCTCGCCCCCAAGCGCGCCTCGGTCTCCACCATGTATACCGCTTATCGCCTCAACGATCCCGACGAGATCATGCCGCCGCACAAGCACTCGCCGAGTGCTGTCCGCTTTGGCCTGACGGGCACCGGTAACTTCACCGGCGTCGAGGGCGAGAACGTGGTGTTCGGCCCCGGCGACATGGTGCTGACTCCCAATGACGCCTGGCACAATCATGGCACCGTCGGCGGCGAGTCCGCCGTCAATCTTTCGGTCCTCGATCTGCCGCTGGTCGAGACGCTGCATGCCGTGCACTTCGATCACAAGTATACCGAGATCGAAGACGGCAAGGAGGTCGCCAAGAAGGTCCAGGCCTCGCGCTACCCCGCTGACTACTCGCAGCGCATCTATGGCGAAGGCGGGTTGAAGCCGCGCTTCCTCAATCACAAGCGCGGCGGTGGCCTGTCGTCACCCATGTATGTCTATCGCTGGGAAAGGATGCAGGCCACACTCGACGCGCTGAAGGATTGGGACGGCGATCCCCATGAGGGCATCGTTGTCGATTATATCGACCCGACGACCGGCGGCCCGGTGTTCCACACCATCAACTTCTTTGCCCAGATGCTGCGGCCGGGCGAACGCACCCTGCCACAACGCGAAACCGCCAGCCTGCTGCTGGCGCCATTCACCGGCAAGGGCCACTCGATCATCGATGGCAAGCGCTATGACTGGGACCAGTTCGATACGCTGGCGGTGCCGGGCGGATGCTGGGTGGAGCATGTCAACGACTCGGCAACCAAACCGGTTGTATTCTTCGGCGCCACCGACGCGCCAACCCAGCGCGCTCTGCTGCTTTACAAGCGCTTTGGCCGCAATGCGGCTGGCGATCTGTTGCGGCTGGCCTGACGCCTTGGCCTCGGCCCGCAATACCAAACTGATTGGCCACGCCGATTGTCCCGGCGGCGGTCAGGTGTGGGTCGATGGCACGACAATGTATGTCGGCCACATGCGGCCGCCGAGCGGAACGACGCTGTTCGACATTTCCGACCCGCGCCAACCGCGCAAGATCACCACGATTGCAGTTCCGCCCGGCTGGCACTCGCACAAGGTGCGTGTGCGGGACGGCGTGATGATCGTCAATCACGAGCGCTTCGGCACCGGCGGCCCGGAAGGTTTTACCGGTGGTCTCGCCATCTATGACGTGAGCAAGCCGCACGACCCGAAGCAGATTTCGAAATGGATGACCGGCGGCAAGGGCGTTCACCGCTACGACTTCGACGGCCGCTATGCCTATATCTCGCCTACCGCCGAGGGCTACGTCGGTAACTTTGTGATGATCCTGGATTTGGTTGATCCGGCCAACCCCAGGGAAGTGGGGCGCTGGTGGATTCCCGGTCAGTGGACGGGCGGCGGCGAGGTCTACCCGTGGGATAATTACGTGCCCCCGCGCTGCCATCATCCGATCCGCATGGGCGACCGGCTGTATGTCAGTTACTGGCACCACGGTTTCTATATTCTCGACATCTCCGACATGTCGAAACCGAAGGCCGTCGCGCACGTCAATTCCAGCCCCAGCTTCCCGCACCCGACGCACACCTGCCTGCCGGTTCCGCAAGACCTCAAGGGCCGCCGCATCATGGTGGTGGCTGATGAGGACGTGGCGAAGCTCCGGCCATCGCCGCCGGCCTTCACCTGGATCTACGACATCACCGACGAAACCAATCCGCTGCCGATCTCGACCTATCAGGTTGCGGGGCTTGATCCCGACGGTGCGCCACAACCGCAAATGATGGGCTGCCACCAGCCGTCCGAGCGTTTCAGCGGCAATGTGATCCCCTTTGCATGGTTTGCCCAGGGCCTTCGTCTCGTCGACATTTCCGATCCCTTTGCGCCAAAGGAAGTGGGCCACTTCATGCCCGATCCCCAGCCCGGTGCTGAGCGTTCCTCGTCCAACGACGTCACCATCGATGATCGAGGCTTGATCTATCTCGTCGATCGTCTGGGCGGCGTCGACATCATTGAATCCACTGTCCTGTGAGACCGCACCATGACTGACCGCGCGCAACGCTCACCCAACCACTACGCAATCGGCAAGAAGAATCCCAACTTGCCGTTTCATCCAGCGGTCAGGGCGGGCGACTTTATCTTCGTGTCGGGGCAAGTGCCGAAGGACGAGAACAACGATGTCATCTCCGGCACCATTGAAGAAGAAACACTGGCAACCTTGAAGACCATCGAGCGTATCATCGCCGAAGAGGGTGCGACACTTGCCGACGTCGTCCGCATCACTACTTACCTCGAAGACACGCGTGACTTCGGGCGCTACAACAAGGCCTTCCTGCAAGGCATCGGCGACGCCGTGCTGGCCCGCACCACGGTTGAGGCGAAGGCTGTCATCAATACCAAAATCGAAATGGAAGCGATCGTCTACAAGCCGCTCCCCAAGACAAAGGACTGAGGAATTCGCATGTACAAGCTGCTGGGCCGCAAGACATCCGGAAACGTAC
>JBKJQD010000168.1:0-6730 GCA_046594125.1 Aestuariivirga sp. | reverse complement strand
GGCGCCGAGCGAACCGAATTCAATGTAATCGTCCTCGCGCAGTTCGGCGAGGATATCCAGCCTATGGGGCAGCACATCGAGGGGATCACAGGTTGGGCCAAAAACCTTCCAGGATTTGGCAGGGCCATCAATCACCTTGCCATCGCGGATGACCCGGAAGGGCGGCTTCAAATCGGGCACCTGCATGTATTCCATGAGGCCGCCGTAAACACCGTCGTTGATGAAGATGTCGTCGCCATCGGTGCAGACCAGTTTGACGCGGACCAGCAGCGACATGCAGTTGGCGGCGATGCCGCGGCCCGGCTCGCATTCGAGCGCTGGCATGGCGTCCTTGCCGAAGTGCTTGGCTGCGGCATCGGCGATAGTTTTGAAATAGGTCGCAAGTGGACCGGCCTTGCTGTTCGGGTAATTGGCGGGAAAGCCGCCGCCGACATTGAGCTTGGTGATGGCGATGCCGGCATTGCGGGCGATGCGCGCCGCCGCCTCGATGTGGCGGGCGTAGGTTTGCGTCTCGCGCGACTGGGAGCCCGGGTGGAAGGTGAGCAGCGGCACAAAACCGCGCCGGCCCGCGTCCTGGAGGAGTTCAACGGCGATATGCTCGGGCGCTCCGAACTTGGTGGAAAAATCATGGGCCGAGGAGGTGCGTTCGCGCGGCAGCACGAAGCGCACGGCGATCTCGACGCTGGCGTCGTGTCCGGCGACGTCGGCGATCTTGCGCAGTTCCTCGCGGCAGTCGACGGCGAAGCGGCGGCAGCCATATTTGTGATAGGCATCGGCGATCTCGCGGCGCGATTTGACCGGGTTGTGGTAGTGGAACACGGCATCGGGGGCAAAAGCACGAACCGCCGCCATTTCATAAACCGAGGCGACGTCCCAGTGCTGCAGACCGGCGGCGGCGAGGGTGGCGATAACCTCGGGCGCCGGATTGGATTTCACCGCGTAGCTGACGGTACCCGGAAAACCGTCCAGAAAGACCTTCAACCGGGCGCGAAGCTGGTTTTCGCTGAAGCAGAACACCGGCTCCTCGGGCTGGCTGAGACGGGCGACAGCGGCGGCATCGGCGTAATGGGCCGGGGTGTCCAGTTTGAGGGCCGTGGCGATCATGGGAGCCTCCGCGTTGATTCGGGGTATGGTTAGCCGTGTCATAGATTGCTCGTTTGTTGGTTTACAATCGGCATTGTGCTGAAATATGACGGGAGAGTCGTCTGATCAATTGGGAACCCCGCTTTTCGACGTATGGACAATTTGATCGACGACATCGGCGTCATACCAGGCGTGACCCGCATCGAGACGGCGGTCATTTTGTCGACAAAGCTTGATCGCAGATAACGGGCAGTTTAGGCCTCAAGAGGAACACCATGAGATTTTTCCACGGCTTTGCCGCCGTCCTGCTGCTCATCACCGGCGCCAGTCTGGCTATGTCCGATACCGCCGTTCCGGGGTCGAAGCCGGAAATCCAGCTGTCATTTTCGCCGGTGGTGAAGAAGACGGCGCCAGCCGTCGTCAACGTCTATGCGCAGCGCATCGTCGCCACGCGTGAACGGAGCCTCACGGATGACCCGTTCTTCCGGCGTTTCTTCGGTGACGATGGAACTTTCGGGCGGCCGCGCGAACGGGTTCAGAACTCGCTGGGCTCCGGTGTCATCATCGATCCCAAGGGCCTGATCGTCACCAACAACCACGTCGTCAAGGACGGCACCGATATCAAGGTGGCACTCGCCGACAGGCGCGAGTTTGCCGCCAAGGTACTGCTGACCGACGAGCGCACCGATCTGGCGGTGCTCAAGATCGACGTCGGCGATGAGGCGCTGCCGTCCCTGAATATGGGCGATTCCGACGCGCTCGATGTCGGAGATCTGGTGCTGGCCATCGGCAATCCCTTCGGCGTCGGCCAGACGGTAACCAGCGGCATCGTATCGGCCCTGGCGCGCACCCGTGTTGGTATCAGCGATTACCAATTCTTCATCCAGACGGATGCGGCCATCAATCCTGGCAATTCGGGGGGTGCGCTGGTGAACATGGGCGGCGAGCTTGTCGGGATCAACACGGCGATCTTCTCCAAGTCGGGCGGTTCCATCGGCATCGGCTTTGCCATTCCGGTGAACATGGTCAAGACGGTGGTCGAGTCGGCCGAGACCGGCAAGGCGGTGCGGCGTCCGTGGCTCGGCGTCGAGTTGCAGGACGTGACCGCCGAGATCGCCGACTCGCTGGCCATGGCGAGGCCGGAGGGCACGCTGATCGTCAGCCTGCATCCTGACAGCCCGCTGGCCATGGCGGGGTTGAAGCGTGGCGACGTGATCCTCGCCATCGAGGGCAAGCCGGTCGAGAATTCCCAGGAGCTTGGCTACCGGGTGGCAACCACCGCCATCGGCGCCTCAACGATCGTCGAATACCAGCGTGGCAGCGAACACAAGGAAACCCGGGTGACGATGGTCGCCGCACCCGAGACGGTGGGCCGGGCCGAGACGCTGATCGAAGGCAAGAACCCGCTGGCTGGCATGGTGGCCGCCAACCTGTCACCCGCCGTTGCCGATGAGCTGGGCCTGCCTGCCGCGCTCAATGGCGTGGTGGCGCTGAAGGTGGGGCAGGGGCCAGCCCGGCGTTACATCCGTCCTGGCGACGTCATTCTCGACATCAACGGCAACGCCATCGACAGCGTCGAGAAGCTTGTATCAGTTCTCGAAGGAAATGCTGGCTACTGGCGGATCGCTATCAAGCGCGGCGGGCGCATCCTCAAGCTCACCGTCGGCGGCTGATGAGCAATCTCTTCCAGGCGGCCGGCATGGCCAAGGACGCGCCGCGCCCCTTGGCCGACCGCCTGCGTCCCACCAAGTTGCCGGAGGTGGTGGGTCAGGATCATATCGCCGGGCCTGACGGCCTGCTCACCCGCATGCTGGCTGCCGGGCGCATTCCCTCGATCATCCTGTGGGGGCCGCCGGGCACCGGCAAGACCACCATCGCACGGTTGATGGCAGGCGAGGCCGGTCTCGCCTTCGAGCAGATGTCGGCGATTTTTTCCGGCGTCGCCGATCTCAAGAAGGCCTTTGAGCAGGCGCGCATCAGGCGCGAGCAGGGGCGGGGCACGCTGCTGTTCATCGATGAAATTCACCGCTTCAACAAATCGCAGCAGGATTCCTTTCTGCCCTACGTCGAGGATGGGACCATCATCCTGGTCGGCGCCACGACGGAAAACCCGTCCTTCGAATTGAATGGCGCGCTGCTGTCGCGTTCGCAGGTGCTGGTTCTCAACCGGCTTGACCATGCGGCGATGGCCGCCCTCATTGGCCGTGCCGAAATGTACGAGCGCCGCAAATTGCCGGTGGATGATGCGGCACGCGAGGCGCTGATCGCCATGGCCGACGGCGATGGGCGCTATTTCCTCAACCTCGTGGAGGAAATCTTCGCTGGCGTGGCCGACGATGCCGCTCCGCTGACGCCCGAGCTTCTGGCGCGGACAGTGCAGAAGCGCGTGCCGCTCTACGACAAGGCGGCGGATGGCCACTACAACCTGATCTCGGCGCTGCATAAATCGGTACGCGGTTCGGACCCCGATGCGGCTCTCTATTATCTGGCGCGCATGCTGGTGGCGGGCGAGGACCCGTTGTTCCTGGCGCGGCGGCTGGTGCGTATGGCTTACGAAGACGTGGGCCTTGCTGATCCGGAAGTTGTGCAGCAGGCACTGGCCGCCAAGGAAGCCTTTGATTTTCTCGGCAGCCCCGAGGGCGAACTGGCGCTTGCCCAGGCCACCGTCTACATCGCCACCGCCCCTAAATCGAACGCGCTCTATACCGCCTACAAAGGCGCCACCGAACGGGCGAAGCAGACTGGTTCGCTGGCGCCGCCGAAGATCATTCTCAACGCGCCAACCAAGCTGATGAAGCAGCAGGACTATGGCAGCGGCTACAAATATGACCATGACCAGCCCGATGCCTTCTCCGGCCAGAATTATTTTCCCGATGGCATGGGCCGCGAGAGTTATTACTCGCCTGCCGAACGCGGTTTCGAACGCGAGGTGAAGAAGCGTCTCGACTATTGGAGCAAGCTTCGCCGCGAGCGGCAATGAACGCGCCACCAAATGGCCTTGATGATGAATGACTTGTAACACGACACGGCGGTTGAAGCGGCAGTAACTGGCAAGATCAGCGAGTTGCCATCAATGCGGCCAGTGCCTTTCATCAGAGATTTCGATTCCGCTGGCGCCATACTGCCTCTGCTGGTGATCGCCACGGCGTATGCCGTCATTGCGTTCGGCGTCGAACTGGCGCTGCCTTTCGATGTTGAAGCGGAGTTTCCGCCGATGGAAGTGGCGTTGTGGCTTGCCATCGCGGTGGGGTTCGTTGTCACGCTGGTCCGCACCGCGGAATTTGAGCCAAGGACCAGGGCGTTCGGTGCGCTCCTGCTGGCGGTTTTGGTCATAGCGGCGATTGCCGTTCTGCAAACCGAAGACTGGACCTCAGGTGAGTTGTTGCCATCGTCCGGCGGCGATGAACTCGAGTATATCGGCAACGCCGCTCTTGCGGTGATCATTGCGGCGGGCCTCGTGGTCCTCTCCCGGTTCCCGCAAAAAAATGTGTGGTTGTCGCGGGCTCTTATGGCATCCCTGGTTTTCCAGCTATTGGTCCTACTTCAGGACTATATGGAATCGACGTTATTTTTTGGCTCTGTCAGCGAGACGCGGGGCTTCATGCTGACGGGGGAACTGGCTGAACTCCTGTGCATCGAATTCTATGTCGTTGCCGTGGCCCTGACGGGGCGGCGGGCGGTTGCGGCGGTTTTTCCGGCCACTGCTGTTGGCGCCAAGGCGCGTGAGTTTACGAGACGATATGGCCTGGACCAAAAGCATAATCATCCGCCCGCCGCCATTGCCTATGTGCCGGTGTTCCGTGAACTGACGGTTGGACTGGCGGCGCTGTGGCTGGTGATCGCCGTGGGTGGCGGCGTCCGGTCGGCGACAGGCAAATCCAAAAGCCGGCAGTTTGCTGAAATGATCATGCTGTGGTTTCACGACGGCATCGATCCGCCCAGCTATTATGCCCAGGAACTTTACCGCACGCGCAACCGGGCGGCGGCGCCCGAATATCTGACGCGCTTCGAAACCAAGAACGGATTGATGAGCGCTCTCAACAAGATGCGCGCCTCGCCGTATCAAGTGAACGAAATGGGCCACAAGGCGCTGTTCTACAAGTGCTGCTTAGAGGCTGGGTTGCCGCATCCGCGCGTGCTGGCCAGTGTCGAGAACGGCAAGACGGCATTTCTTGCGCCCCGTGATCAACTGGCGGCCGATCTCTTCTGCAAGCCGCAAAGAGGCATGGGCGCATCCGGCACGCTGGCTTTGCGTTATGTGACACCCGGGCAATACATTGATGAGGCGGGCACCGTTTTCGATCTCGATGGCGCCATGGCGGAGGCGGGCCGGCAAGCACCGGATAGGCAAATGCTGGTGCAACGCTGGCAGAAGAATCATCCGGACATCGCCGATTTTGCGCGCCATTCCCTGGTGACGTTTCGCGTGGTGACCTGCCTTGATGAAGCGGGAAAGCCGGAGGTCACGCTGGCCATGCTGCGGGTTCTGGCCAAGCTCGAGCCCGATTGGCCCCATGCGCTCGACGAGGAATATGCCGCACCCATGGACCTTGCCACCGGCGAACTGGGATTGTTCACCGGCGATGATATGAACACCTCGCCGCTGCGCTATGAGCACCATCCGCTGACGGGGGTGCCCGTCAAGGGCCGCATAATCCGCCAATGGCCGGAAATCCGCGATCTGGCGCTCAAGGCCCATGGTGTTTTCGCACACCGCTTTCTGATCGGCTGGGACATCGCCCTCACGCCCGAAGGCGCCAAGCTGCTGGAAGGCAATACCAATCTCGACGTGATGTTCCTGCAGCGCGTTCACGACATGCCCGCCGGGCGGACGCGCATGGGCGCCCTGATGAGCCACCAGCTTGATGTGCTCGCCGCGAGGAAAGATCAGGCGGCGGCGCGTTTTGCGTCAAGGCTCCAGGGGCCAGCGCCGCTGGCGGCGAAATACAGGAACACGAAGCAGTAGATGACCGCCAGTTCGCCCTGGTTGATGATCGGATGCATGGAGGCGGGGGCGTGGAACATGAAATAGGCCACCGCCATCATGCCCGACAGAACGAAGGCCGTGATGCGGGTGAACAGGCCGAGCACGATGAGCCCGCCGCCAACGATCTCCAGCACGCCACCGAAGCCAAACAGCGAGACCAGAGGTACTCCGTCCTTGAAGGCTTCGACAGAAGGCCACTGGAAAAGCTTGGCCGTGCCATGGGCGAGGAACAGAAGCCCGGTGATAACGCGCAGGACCGAAAGGATCGGGCCAGACCAGGCGGACGGGATGATTCCGGTGTTCATGATGGTGTTTCCTTGGGTTGAAGTGAATTTGTAGGTCTTGGATACACGGGTTTTTATTAGTAACAAGAGAAATTACATAATAAAACCGCTTCCAACCGGGAAACAATGTCGCAGCTTCGTTCGGGGGTCGGGCGCCCGGCGTTACTTCGGCTTGCGCACGCGGGCGTAAACATACTCGCAAACTTCACCGGTACGCTGCTGGATATGTGGCGCTGCAGCAGCAACTAGACAAATCCTGCCGCCTCTGCTAGGTTACATGTAACCCTTCGAAGGAAGTGATCATGGCCTCCACATCCCGGTCCAAGCCCTCGCGCATGAAGGTGCGCGAACATCGCGAGCGCCTGCGCGGGCAGGG
>JBKJQD010000095.1:0-5272 GCA_046594125.1 Aestuariivirga sp. | reverse complement strand
GTCGGTGTCAAGGCCGGCGGCGCGCAGCACATGCCCGGTCAGGGCGGTCGTCGTCGACTTGCCATTGGTGCCGGTGATGGCGACGATCTTTGCACCAGCCAAAGCTGCCTCACGCGCGAAGATTTCGGTATCGCCGATAATCTCGATTCCGGCATGGCGGGCCTTCAGCACCGTCCAGTGCGGTTCGGGATGGGTGAGCGGCACGCCGGGGCTCAGCACCAGGGCATCGGCGTTGGAAAAATCGAGAGTATGGAGATTGCTGACCGGCAGGCCCTCGGCCCTGGCCTTCTCGACGGCGGGTGCTGAATCGTCCCAGGCATGGACCGTCGCACCGCCCAGCCGCAGCGCCTCGATGCAGGCCGTGCCCGAGCGCGCCAGCCCGAAGACGGCAACCGTCTTGCCCTTGAAAGTGGTGGCCGCAAACATCGCGTGCTCTTACCTCAGCTTTAATGTGGACAGGCCGACCAGCGCCAGCACGATGGCGATGATCCAGAAGCGGATGACGATGGTCGGTTCCTTCCAGCCCTTCTGTTCGAAGTGATGATGCAGCGGCGCCATGGCAAAGACGCGCTTGCCGGTCATCTTGAAGGAGGCGACCTGAATGATGACCGAGGCGGTTTCGAGAACGAACAGCCCGCCGATGATGGCCAGCACGATCTCGTGCTTGGCAGCCACCGCGATGGCACCAAGCGCTCCACCCAGCGACAGCGAGCCGGTATCGCCCATGAAGATCATGGCGGGCGGCGCGTTGAACCACAGGAAGCCGAGGCCTGCCCCGACAATGGCCCCGCACATGATGGCCAGTTCACCAGCCCCCTTGACGAAATGCAGTTCCAGATGATTCGAGAAATTGAAATTGCCGACCAGATAGACAATGAGGCCGAGGCTGGCGGCGGCGATCATTACCGGCACGATGGCGAGGCCATCGAGGCCATCGGTGATGTTGACGGCATTGCCGGCCCCCACCACCACCAGAATGCCGACGATGATGAAGAATCCGCCAAACGGAATGAGCAGGTCCTTGAAGAACGGCACCGCCAGCGAACTGGCCAGTTGCCGGTCGCCGATCCACATGAAACAGGCGACCGCCGCCCCGGCGATGGCGAATTCCATCAGTAGACGGAGCTTTCCGGAAAACCCGTTGGTCGACGACCTCGTGACTTTCAGGAAATCGTCATAGAAGCCGATGGCGCCGAAGCCCAGCGTCACGAACATGACGGCCCAGACATAAAGGTTGCTGAGATCGGCCCACAGCAGCGTCGAGACGAAGATGCCCGACAGCATCATCAGCCCGCCCATGGTGGGCGTGCCCTGCTTTTCGACGATATGGCGTTGCGGCCCGTCGCTGCGGATCGGCTGGCCGCGGCCCTGCTTCACCTTGAGCAGCAAGATAATGCGCGGCCCGAACAGGAAGACGAAAAGCAGTGCGGTGAGGATGGCGGCACCCGTTCTCGTCGTCTGGTAGCGGAAGACGTTGAAGGGCGAAAACTCGTCGGTCAAACTCATCAGCAGATAATACAGCATCAACTTTCCTTCCGGACCGGTCCATGGGCCACCTTGATGGCCTCGACCAGCGGCCCCATACGGCTGCCGAGCGAACCCTTGATCATCACCACGTCGCCGCTGCGCAAGGCCCCGAGTAGCGTCTCGCGCAGCTCTTCGGAAGTCGTGGCATAGGCACCGCGTTTTGACGCCGGAGTTTTTTCCCACAGATTCGCCATCAACGGCCCAGCGGCATATAGGACATCGGCCTTGGCCGCGTCCACCGCTTCCGCCAGTCCAGCATGGAGCGCCGCGCCATGCTCGCCCAGTTCCAGCATGTCGCCCAGCACGGCGATGCGGCGGCCGCCCTTGCCAGGATTGGCGGCGGCCAGCAGGGCAAGGGCAGCCTCGACCGAGGCCGGATTGGCGTTGTAACTTTCATCGATGAGCAGCAACTCGCCGCCGCCAATCTTGAGGCGCTGCTGCACGCCACGGCCCTTGGCCGCTTCGGCCGTCGCCAGTGCCAACGCGGCACGCGCCAGATCGGCCCCGGTGAGTTTCGCGGTGGCCAGCACCGCCAGGCTGTTGACCGCCATATGCTCGCCGGGCACACCCAGCTTGTAGATGAGCGTCTCGCCCATGACATCGGCCGTGACGCAGCAACAATTCGGATGGAGTGCGATACGCTCCATCCGCACATCGGCTTTCGCCGATTTACCGAAGGAGACGATATTGATAACACCGGCAGCCTTCGCCGCCGCCGCCAGCCTGTCGAAATATGGCGTGTCACGGTTGATGACCGCATGACCGCCGGGCACCAGGCCGGAGAAGATTTCCGCCTTGGCATCGGCGATCTCGTCGAGTGACTTGAAGTGGCCGATATGGCTTGCGGCAATCGTCGTGACGATCGCCACATGGGGCCGCACCATGCCAACCAGCGGAGTGATTTCGCCCGCATGGCTCATGCCGATCTCGAAAACCCCAAAGGCCGCGGTCTTCGGCAGGCGCGCCAGCGTCAGTGGCACGCCCCAGTGATTGTTGAAGGACGCCGTTGAAGCATGCGTCAATCCCGAGGCGGCCAAAGCCACGCGCAGCATTTCCTTGGTGCTGGTTTTGCCCACACTGCCGGTAACCCCAACGATCCGCGCCTGCGACCACGCCCGTGCGGCGCGGCCCATGTTTTCGAGCCCGCGCAACGGATCATCCGCCACCACAAGCAGCGGTCCTGCCGCACGCATGGCATCGGTCGGACGCGACACGACAGCGATCCCAGCCCCAGCGTTCAAGGCATTGACCACGAAGTCATGGCCATCATGGCGCTCGCCACGGATGGCCACGAAAATATCGCCTGGCGCAAAGTCGCGGGAATCGATGGTGACACCGTTGAGCGGACGTTTTACTTGACCCTCGATGCGCCCGCCAGTGGCGGCGATCAGTTCCTGCGCCGTCCACAACGCGTTGCTATCCATGATAATCAACTCCGGCAATTGCCGCCCTGACTGCATCGTGATCGTTGAACGGGATCACCGTCTTGCCGATCTTCTGGCCTTCCTCATGGCCCTTGCCCGCCACCAGCAAACTGTCGCCTTCGCCCAGCCCGTCCACAGCGGTGCGGATGGCCTCGGCGCGGTCACCAATTTCACTGGCGCCCGGCGCCGCCGCCATGATTTCGCGGCGGATTGAAGCTGCATCCTCCGTACGCGGATTATCATCGGTCACATAGACCTTGTCGGCGAGGCGGACGGCAATGGCCCCCATCATCGGCCGCTTGGCCCGGTCACGGTCGCCACCGCAGCCGAACACGACGTGCAGGCGGTTGCGTGTATAGGGCCTGAGCGAAGCGATGGCGTTTTCCAGAGCGTCCGGCTTGTGGGAATAGTCGACAAACACCGGTGCCCCCGATTTGCTGCGGCCCACGAGATCAAGTCTGCCGCGCGCGCCTTTGAGCGACTCGAGCGCGTGCATGACTTGCTTTTCATCACCACCTGCCCCCAGCACAAGACCCGCCGCGACCAGCGCGTTGGAGGCCTGGAAATCGCCGACCAGAGGCAGTTGCACCCTGTAGCGCCTGCCGTGAACGTCAATGTCCAGCCGCTGGCCGAAGCCCTCGCGGACAACGTCCACGAGGCGCAATGCAGCGCCCTTTTGACCAACCGTCCACAGATCAAGGCCGCGTGCCTTGCAACGCCTGGCCGCCTCTGCACCGCGTTCACTGTCGGTGTTGATGACAGCGGCGGCGCCAGATGGCAGCAGTTCCTCAAACAGCCGCATCTTGGCGTCGAAGTAGTGGGCGGTGCTGGGATGATAGTCGAGATGGTCGTGTGACAGGTTTGTGAAGCCGGCCGCCGTGAGCCGCAGCCCGTCGAGCCGGTACTGGTCAAGACCATGGCTCGAAGCCTCGATGGCCAGATGGTTCACATGATCGTCGGCGAGCCGCGCCGCGATGGCATGCAGGGTCATGGGATCGGGAGTGGTATGCTCGAGTTCCATCGTCCCCGCGGGCGAGACGACGCCGACCGTGCCAAGACTGGCGGCACGAAAGGCCATCGACGTCCAGATTTCGCGGACAAAGGTCGCAACCGATGTCTTGCCGCTGGTCCCCGTGACTGCAACGATGATATCGGGTTGCCGTCCGAAAAAGCGCGCCGCCATATGCGCGAATATTTGGCGCGGATTGCTTACTGTAATCAATGGAACGCTGGCGCTCGCGCCATCGGCACCCAGCACGGCAACCGCACCGTTGGCGATCGCCTGCGGAATGAACTTTGCACCATCAACCACACTGCCCGGCAGTGCCGCAAACAGAAAACCGGGCTCCACCGCGCGGCTGTCAGAGGTCAGGCCGTGTATAACAAGCCCTTCGGCACCGGCTGGAACCGCCGCATCCGACGCGATCAATCTGGCAAGGGAAACTGTCAACCCGTCACCCCTTCTTCCTGGCCTTGTCGAGTTTAGCTAGCTTATCGAGGTCTTCTGGTGTGAACATTGGCGCAACGCCAAGCATGGGCGCAATGCGCTCGATGATGGTGCCGCCGGCCGGAACCGCGTTCCAGCCCGACGTCGCAAAGCCGTAGGTCTCAGGGGTGGCCTTTGGCTCGTCGAGCATCACCAGAAGCAGATAGCGCGGGTTGTCCATCGGAAAGGCGCCGATGAAGGAATTGAGGCGCTTGTCCTTGGAATAGCGCCCGGCCACAACTTTTTCCGCCGTACCCGTCTTGCCGCCAATACGATAGCCGATGACATCGGCCTTGGACGCCGTGCCCTCGGTGGCATTGAGGCGGAACAGGTAACGCAGCTTCTCGCTGGTCTCCGGCTTGACGATGGTCTTCGACAGCGCCATTGCGTCCTCCGCGCTGCGCTTGAGAAACGTTGGGGTCATCATGTGACCGCCATTGATCAATCCCGCTACCACGGCCGCACCCTGCAAAGGCTGCACGGCGAAACCATGGCCAAAAGCCGCCGTGGCGGTGGCAAGCTTGCTCCAGCGCCTGGGCAGCAGCGGCTTGGCACTTTCGGGAAGTTCGGTCTGCAGCCGGTCGAACAATCCGACGCGGCGCAGGAATTCCTGGTGCCCTTCGGTACCCACCGCCAGCGCCATCCGCGCCGTGCCGATATTGGACGAATTGGTGAATATCTCGGGCACCGTCAGCACCCGGCGCTGGGCGTGGAAATCGCTGATCCGCGCATTGCCGATGACCAGCGGAAAGCGCGCGTCATATTTGTCCTTGAGGTTTGTGACCCCATAGTCAAAGGCCATGGCGAAGGTGACGGCCTTGATAACCGAGCCAAG
>JBKJQD010000045.1:0-9822 GCA_046594125.1 Aestuariivirga sp. | reverse complement strand
CACCGCCGCGAACAAGGCGAACGACATTGCCTGCGCGGGCTTCTTCGCCTACGTCGGCCTGCAGCCGACCTGCGATTTCGCGCCGGCGGACCTCGCGCGTGATGCCGGCGGCTTTCTAGTCACGGATGCGGCGATGAAAACAAAAATACCCGGACTGTACGCAGCGGGCGCAGTGCGCGCGGGCTACGGCGGAATGCTGACGCACGCGATCGCCGAAGGCACGGCAGCGGCCAAGGCGGCGGCCGCCCACCTCGGAAGCTAGCGCCGGAATTCGCTATACTTGATAACAGTGAACTAAATCCGTTCGCACCGGGGTATCGAAGTGCGAGCGGATGTAGCAACCGCGGAAAATGATTCGCCCTTCTAGACATCAGGGCGAACGGTTTTAGGATTCAAACGGAAGGGAATCGCTCCCGGTGGGGCGGCCGGACTTCAAACCCGGTGAGGGCTGTTTACAGTTCTGTGTGGGTTCGACTCCCACTCTCTTCCGCCAGAACTTATCCAGCTAAGTCCAACAAAATCCAAAAATAGTAATACCTATTTGAAAATACTAAGCTTATACTCCAAGGGTAACCGGGCACGGCCGGTTGCATCCATCAAACTTTGGGGGTATAAATGGGGGTATAAGAATGTGACTCCGGAAATATACCCCCAATGCTCACCGATCGCGCCTGCAAGAATACGAAGCCTAAGAACAAGCCCTATAAGCTCTACGATGATCAAGGGCTATTCCTCCTGATCCACCCGAACGATTCTAAGTACTGGCGTCTCAAATACCGCGTTGGCGGAAAGGAAAAGCTGCTGGCGCTCGGTGTTTATCCCGCGGTGTCCTTAGCGTGCGCGAGAGACAAACGGGATGAGGCCCGTAAGCTACACGGCCAAGGCGTCGACCCAGGCGCAGCGAAACAGGAGGCAAAAAGAACGAAGCTGATCGCAGCCGAGAACAGCTTCGAGGCAATCACCCGTGAATGGCTGGAACACATCAGGCACAAGTGGTCGAAAGGTCACGCAACCTACACGCTGCGACGATTCGAGGCTTACACATTCCCCGAGATCGGCCGCACCCCCATCGCCGAAGTAACTGCCCCCATGCTGCTTGCCATGGCTCGACTGATCGAGGCACGGGGAACCATCGAAACGACGCATAAGGTTATGAACGCCTGCGGGCAGGTGTTCCGCTATGCCATTGCGTCCGGGCGCTGCGAACGGAATCCGGTCGTTGACCTCAAGGGAGCCATCAAGTCGAAGCCCGCGCCAAGGCACATGGCCGCACTGCGTGAAAAAGAGTTGCCTGCATTATTGAGGAAGATTGACAGTTATGCCGCAGACAATGGCGGCGAGTTGCAGACACAATGTGCGGTGCAGCTTTTGGCGCTTACCTTCATTCGTACCGGTGAACTACGCGAAGCGGCATGGGAAGAATTTGATCTGGATAAGGCTGAGTGGCGCATTCCAGCGGAGCGTATGAAGATGAAAGCGCCACACGTTGTTCCGCTTTCTCGTCAGGCAATAGAGATCATCAAAGAACTGAAAAAGATGAACGGCGGATATTCCTTAGTGTTTCCAGGCGTGAATCCAAAAAGAGCGATGAGCAAGAATACCGTGCTGTTTGCACTGTACCGAATGGGCTACCGAGGCAGGATGACGGGGCATGGATTTCGGGCGGTGGCTTCCACCATTCTGAACGAGATGGGTATTGATGCCGATGTAATCGAAAGACAGTTGGCCCATGCAGAACAAAACAAGGTGAGGGCTGCATATCATCGCGCCGAATATCTTCCGGAACGCCGTGAGATGATGCAGCAATGGGCGGACTATCTGGACAAGTTGAAGGCAGGGGCTGAAGTGATACCGTTGCACGGTAACGCTGCGTAACGGAATTACCTTAGCCTAACAAGGCGAAAACCGAGTCGCGCGACCAAGCTGGATTGCCACCGTTGAGCGGCACTTGAACACAGGGTATTTATGCCATTCGGCCTTGGGGGCTCTCTCTCAGATTATCAGCGTGCAGCATTACTCGAAGTCGCCCCTTTCTGGACGCGCAACAGTTCCGTGGAACAGATGCGCATCATCGTGGCCGAAATTCTTGGTTGCTTTGAGTATTGGAAGGTGAGCCAGGCGGATAGTGCTGGCCGAGTCAAAGTATTCCACCCGCTCACGGTTGACCAGCTCTTGTCTTATCCCGATGGAAAACTGACACCCGCTGACGGCGTCGCGCCTTGGCGTTGTGCCGGCCCGTTTGTCCAGAATGAGATCGACTTGGCCTTCAAATTATGGGTTGATTCCGATGGACCGTTTGAAATTATTCTGAACAAGTATGGCCATTGCCAGGTTTTTACGCTTTGCGGTGGGCTCGCCATACGCAGGAAAGATGTCGATGCTGATTCGCTCATCCGCCTGAATGGTTTTCTCGGTAAACACCTGGCGGACTATGCCGACACTGCAAGCGAATGGATAATAAAGAACAGCAAATCGTCCGAGCAGCGGCGCCGTCAAGATGAGGGACTGAAAACCGCAAGGGAAATCAGTGCACAAAAGCGAAGTGAAAAGGCAAGGCAACAGCGTGAAGATATACGCCGCATGGCATTCGAGTATTTCCGAAGCCGTCCGGCCGATAATGTTGAGGCGGCGATTGCACACATAGGTAAATATGTGCGGCTTTCATCCAGCACGATCTTGGCCACAATTAAAGGTGTCAGAGCAGAGGCGTTGCGCTCTCTGAACAGAGAACATCCCAAGTAGGAACGCCTGAGCACATAGGCATCCCTAAATTCGTTAGAGATCACTCGCTCCGCGGTTGTTTATCGTTTCAGAATCATAGCCATGATTAACGACGGCCGCAGAAGGCCAAAGGAGCGTAATTCATGGCGCACGAACTACCCGAAACAGGCTTTCTTCGCCTGTCTTCCATCATCGGTGATCCTGGCGATCCGGACGCAGACCCGCCGAAACCGCCGATCCCTGCGATTATTCCGGTTGGGAAATCTACGTGGTGGAATGGAGTGCGAAGCGGACGCTATCCACCTAGCGTAAAAATCTCTTCACGTTGCACGGCTTGGCGGGTAGAGGATATCCGCAAGCTGATCGAGTCTCAGCAATGAGACTCAGCAATGAATGCGCCGAATCTGCCCGGCGGGCGTGTTCCCGTATCAAGGGCATGATTGAATCGCTGACCAACACAAGATTGATAGCGGGACCACATACCGAGAGCGTAATCGCGCTGCTGTGGATCCGCGATGCGTGACGCCATCGACCAATTCCGCGCCGCAATTCAATCGGCTGGCCTGATCCCGCCAGACATGATCGAACCGGATGGAAAGCTGCATCGCTTCGCCAGCAATGGTACTCGCGGCGACGATGCTGGGTGGTATACGCTGCACGGCGACGGCATTCCCGCCGGGAGCTTCGGCGACTGGCGCAGCGGACAATCACAAACATGGCGGGCGGACCTTGGGCGTACGCCAACCCCTGCGGAAGAAGCCGCGCATCGCGCCAAGGTTGAAGCCATGCGGCGGGAACGCGATGCGGAAAAAGCCCGAAACAAACCGAAGCTGCCAGCAAGGCTGGCGGCAATATGGGATGCCGCGAAACCGGCCCCGCACAATCATCCTTACCTTATGCGAAGGGGCATCAAGCCCAGCGGAGCACGGCTGCATAATGATGCGCTGATGATCCCCGTGCGGGGCGGCGGCGAGATTCATTCTCTACAATTCATCGGGCCGAATGGCGACAAACGATTCCTGACTGGCGGGCGCGTGGCCGGGTGCTATTTCAGCATGGGCAATCCAGAGGGTGCCGCGGCATTGTGCATCGCTGAAGGTTTTGCAACGGGTGCGACAATTCACGAGGCAACAGGTTATCCCGTCGCGGTGGCATTCAACGCCGGTAACCTGGGGCCTGTGGCAAAGGCGATGCGCGAGCGCTTTGCCGAGCGTCGACTGATTATCTGCGCCGATGATGACGTGGCGACCGAAGGCAATCCGGGAATCACGACAGCGACCGAGGCGGCTCGATCCGTTGGCGCGTTGTTGGCAATTCCTGACTTCGGGAACGACCGGCCGCAAGGTGCGACGGACTTCAACGATCTGGCGCAACATCGCGGCTTGCAAGCAGTGGAAAGCGCCATAGCGAACGCGATCGTGCAAGCGAGGACAGAACCACAATTCGGCGCCAACATCGAAATGGTCGGCGATTCTAACGTTGACGGCTGGCCGGAACCGCAATCGTTGGCGGTAAAGGTAGAACCTGAACCCTATCCACTTGACGCGCTACCCGACACGGTCCGTGCGGCGGTGTTCGAGGTACAGGGATTTACCAAGGCACCCATTCCGCTGATCGCATCGTCAGCGCTAGCGGCGCTGTCGCTGGCGATTCAAGCTCATGCGGATGCAAAGCGGGCCGAAAAGCTGCATGGCCCCATCGGGCTGTTCCTGCTGACAATCGCGGACAGCGGCGAACGGAAATCGACCTGCGATGGGTTTTTTATGAAAGCAATCCGCGACTATGACGCCAGGCAAGCCGAAGCTGCGAAGCCGATCCGGAAAGACTACAACGCAGCAATCGAATCATGGGAAGCCGAGCGCGATGGAATTATTGTGGCGATCAAGCAAGCCGGAAAAACAGCGAAGCCGGTAAGCGGAAAAGACATAAGGGTACTGCGGGCGGAACTTGCCGAGCATCAACATCAGCAGGCGGAGCCGCCAAGAATCCCCCGCTTGATCTATGCCGATGCAACGCCCGAGGCGCTGGCGTATGGACTGGCGCATTACTGGCCTTCGGGCGGCGTGGTTTCAGCAGAGGGCGGGCTTGTTTTCGGTTCGCATGGAATGGGTAAGGACTCAATCATGCGCAATTTGGCGATGCTGAATCAACTATGGGATGGCAACCATCTGACCATTGACCGGCGCACAACAGAGTCATTTACCGTAAAGGGTGTGCGCCTGACTGTGGCATTGCAAGTGCAGGAGCCAACGCTGCGCGAATTCTTTACTCGATCCGGTGCGCTGGCGCGTGGCACTGGCTTTCTCGCCCGGTTCCTTGTGGCGTGGCCTGAGTCAACGCAAGGCTATCGCCCCTTCACCGAAGCGCCGGCGAACTGGCCGCACCTTGCCGCTTTCAATCGCCGCATTGCCGAGATTCTGGATCAATCTGTACCGATTGATGAGGATGGCGCGCTGACCCCGCCCATGTTGTCCCTGACGGCGGAAGCAAAGGCGGCATGGGTGCAATATCACGATGCAATCGAGAGCGCGCTTGCCAGCGGTGGCGAGCTTTACGACGTGCGCGACGTCGCGAGTAAAACCGCCGACAACGCGATACGGTTGGCGGCGCTGTTCGAGATATTCGAGGGTGCGGGCGGCGCGGTGGGGGCGGATTGTTTCGAGTCGGGAAGCCGGATTGCGGCATGGCACCTGAATGAATCCCGGCGCTTTTTTGGCGAGCTTGCCCTGCCAGAGGAACTGGCCATCGCAACGCGGCTGGATAGTTGGTTGATCGAGTATTGCAAGCGCGAACGGACCCACCTTGTCCCGATTGCCAAACTGCAGCAATGCGGGCCGGGCGGACTGCGTAGCAAGGCGACGATCGATACCGCATTGCGCGAGCTGGAAGACGCGAGTCGAGCGCGGCTGGTGCGCGACGGCAAACGAAAAATAATTGCCGTTAATCCGGCGCTGGTGATCGAAGGAGGCGCATCGTGACCCTTGCTGCACTGATCCGAAAACGTGAGGCTGGAAAACCTGCTAATGATAATCCTGCTAAAGCTGCTAACGATGGGCGGGCAAGGGGTGAATCAATAGCAGGATTAGCAGCTTTAGCCTTAGCAAACCACACCGAAGCGAAAACCGAATCCTTGCCAGACCCGGCAGCGGAAGGCAGGCGACAACGGGTGCTTGCGATGCTGGCCGACAACCCAGCGCTACGGCTGGCTGTTGTCTGTGATGGGCAGGGCGACCCAGTGCCAGTGGCAGTAGCGATCCGCGACAAGGGAACGTGCGAGGTATTGATACCGGCCGCGCGCTTTGATCCAATTGCGCTGCTTGAGCTTATCGAGAAGCACTCAACGATCCACTGAAAAAAACACGACAATGTCCGACAAAAAGCAAACTCATTCCAGACCAACGGATTAAAAGGTAGATTTTCACATTTATTAACCAACCAAATCGGCCCGCCTGTGGTCGCCGATCAAGGGCTGCCGGCGGTCCCCCGCTAAAAACTATGCATCTACGCATGGGGCACGGGATTCTCCAGCGTGCGGGATGCAGCGAGATAGCGCTCTTCAACCGCGCGGCGATCCTCCGCCTCCGGCAGCCCTTCACGCGCTCCGCTCACAATCATCCTTGCATGCCGCCGCAGCGCGACGCGATCTTCTTCCCTATGCACGAATCCGGCCACGACGAGAATGGTTTCGAGCAGCCGCATGGCTACCGCGGCATTGGCGCGCGAGTGTTGCCGTATCTGGTTGAATGCCGCATCGGCGATTCCCTCGAATGTGATCGCGGGCGCGACGATACGCAACTCGTTTTTGCAGTCAAAACGATAAGGAGAAGGCATTTCGCGCTGCGCGAGTCTGCACAACGCCGATCCCAGGCGATCGACGCACGTGATGGCGGTGAACGGATCGTTGATGCCGGGCGAGAGCGCCCGCGTTGCTATCTCGACCAGCTGGTCCACGCTGAACCCGATATCCTGGGCAGGCGTGCGCTGATGGTCCAGCACGAAGCAGGACTTCATCTGCTCGGCAAGCTCGTCCGTCAACCTGCTTCCCGGCCATACGCTGACCACCGGGCCGTCCTTGACCACATAATGCCCCGGCCACAGCTCGACCCGGACAAGCACGTTTTCCTTGGTGGCCGCCGCCATGAGGGCTTCAGCATCGATGAACTGCAGATATCCGTCCTCCTTCGCGCCGACAGCACGCGCTTCGCGGTCGAACGTCGCGGGCATGGGATCCGGATTGCCCTGCGCGTCGGATGGCGGCTGCGGCCCGTCCCGGCCCAATTGTTCCGGAAACATCCGCTCGATCCCCTCTAACAGTTCCTTGCCGACGCGCGCGACGATCTCGTCGGCCTGGATAGACACCGAAACATGATGGATGAAATAGATCAGTACCCACAGACTGGCGATGGCGAACAGTACGCCGAGACTGACCGACAGGTGAGGCACAAAAATATCCTCTTCCGCGCGGCGTATGGTGCGCAGGACCAGCATGCAGTACAAAAAGGTGGCGATAAACGTACCGAGCACGAGCTGGTTGGTGGTATCTCGCATGAAGTTGCGCAGTAGCCGGGGACCGAACTGCGACGATGCGAGCGATAATGCGACCAGCGTCAGCGAAAAAACCACGCCTGCAATCGTAATCATGGAGCCCGCAATGGTCTGCAGGACGGCGCTGGCGCCCTCCGCGCCTCCGCTGTAGACCCATCCCAGCCCCCGCAGCCAGCTTTCCGTCACCACTTGGTCGAGATCGACGGTCGCAAATGCAAGTACCACTGCCGCGCCCGCCATCAGCGAGGGCAGAAACCAGAAGCTGGAACGGATACGTCCCCAGTACTTGAGAACCCAGGTCTTCACCGTGTTCCGCCCTGGCCGGCATATCCTCCGGCGCAATTCCCGTCTCTAACAATTGCAGTCATATTCCCTCTGGCGGTGCGGTACGCATACGAAAGCCCGAATGCGGACAATGGCATTGTGCCGAGATGCGTGCCTCGACCGGCGGATGGGTCGAAAATAATGCCATGAAGCCCGGCGTATCGGTGATGCCCGCACTTGCAATTGACTGCGGTAGCGCGCCGGGTTCGAGTCCACCGAGGCGTCTCAACGCATTGATCATCGGTCCGCCAGAGCCCAGCAGTTGGGCCGAGCCAGCATCGGCGCGGAATTCACGTTGGCGTGAGAACCAGGCGACGATCAGCGACGCGAGAACGGAAAATACGATCTGGCACACGATCACCGTTATGTAGTAACCGGGGCCGATTCCACGCTCCGTCTTGAACACTGTCCTGTCGATGAGGTAGCCTACGATGCGCGCAAGGAACACTACAAATGTATTGACCACGCCCTGGATTAACGTCAGCGTGACCATGTCTCCGTTGGAGACATGCGACACTTCGTGACCGAGCACCGCTTCAACCTCGTCCCTACTCATGGACCGCAGCAAACCGGTCGAGACCGCGACCAGCGCCGAGTTTTTAAATGCACCGGTGGCAAAGGCATTCGGTTCGCCTTCGTATAACGCGACTTCTGGCATTTGGATGCCAGCTTTGTCGGCGAGTTTATGCACCGTGTCGACGAGCCAACGTTGCTCTGCACCTTCCGATCCGTCAATCACCTGCGCGCCAGTGGACCACTTGGCCATCGGCTTCGATATGAACAAGGAAATTAATGCCCCGCCAAACCCGATCACCAATGAGAACACGAGCAACATGCCGACATTGATGCCGCTTTCCGTCAGGTAGCGGTCGACGCCGAGTATGCTCAGCACGACAGACAACGCCAGCATCACCGCCAGATTGGTGACAATGAATATCACGATGCGTTTCATAACTGCCTATTCCTCAAAATGATAGACCGCAATTCCCGTTTAGAACTCCCCAGAGTGGCTTCGGTTCCTCACACACTCTTGGGCACGTAACATTCGGAGATTAACCTACGTTGAAGATGCCCGCGTAAATAACCGCAAGCGCGGCGAGGAGAGCGCTGATTCCTAGTGTTGCCAGGTTCGTTTTCATAGTGTTTCTCCCATGATTGATTTCATGATGTTTGCCCTGCACTTCCCTGCGCGAAAACCGCCGCGGCGTTTAGCCCGCTAAACGACATATCGATCCCAACCCGCATAGGAATCCTTGATCCGCCCCCGAGGTATCGCCAACGCAATCAGTATTACTCCACTGATGACGCCGTTCCAGGTGGCCAGCGGCGAAGCGATGCCATCGAGCAGCCATGGCGCCGCAATCAGCCAGGCGCCAAATGGGATGTTGATAAAGCGCACCGCCCGTCCAACCTCGGCAAAAGCCATGATCGAGAACGTCACCACCAGTAGACCTACCAAGTGATCGCTGTCGGCCATGGCGCCGGAGCTGTCGAAGCTGAGCCGCGTGAAGGTGAGCCACACGCCGATCGCGATGCTGAGCGTCAGCGTCCAGGGATAGGTGACGCCGCGCGTGGCCTGCGCGATCTGCTCCCGGGGGGCGGCGGCGAGCCCTTTGGACGTGTCGTCGCTGCCGCCGTCCATGGCATCGCCGGTCCAGAAGGTGCGCCAGAATGGTTTGCCTTTGCGGTGCGCGTCCGCCATGAATTGGCCCATCGCCACGAACTCGTTCAGCGAGTAGGGAATCATCACGACCATGGCGAGCGCGGCGATCAGGCACAGCGTGCACCAGGTACCGATCACGATCGGCTGGATGATGACGAAGTAGACGCTCACCAGGCCAGCGGCAACATCTCGATGGCCAGCGCGAGCACCATCCATGGCATGGTGCGCCAGCGGGTTTTTCCGCCCATCCAGATCATCACCAACTCGACCATGTAGACGATGCCGCCAAGAGCGCCATCGGCGATCGGCCATGCTTTGGACATATCCGAAGTAATGATTGTCTCGGTGCCGTTCATCACGCCACTGCCTACGAAGAACGGTTCTAAAACGGAGTCGAGATGACCGAGTTGGTAGGCGCCCAGGACGCGCGCGATGAGAAACCCGATCAGCGCGAGCACCGCGATCGGCATGCGCTGCAACCAGCTCGATGGTGTAGACGATAGCGCCCAGTGCGCCATCGGGAATCGGCCAGGCTTTGGACACGTCCGAGGTGATGATGGTCTCCGTGC
>JBKJQD010000002.1:0-3278 GCA_046594125.1 Aestuariivirga sp. | reverse complement strand
AGCCCAAAGTGGTGCTGTTCATGCGCTACGCTCCATCGACATGGCCGTGCCGCGCGGCGAGATCGTCGGCGTGGTTGGCGAAAGCGGTTCCGGTAAATCAACCCTGGCGCTGGCCATCCTGCGGCTGATGGCGCAAAATGCCCGCATCACGGCGGGGACCGTCAAATTTCTCGGCACTGATCTGCTGACAAAAACCGAAGAGCAGATGCGCGGGCTTCGCGGCACCCGCATTGCCATGGTGTTCCAGGACCCGATGACGTCGCTCAATCCGGTGCGCAGCATCGGCCAGCACATGGCTGACATCCAGTACCGCGACCGGGCTCTCTCGGCGGCTGAGAAGCGCGCCAAGGCGGTGGCCGCCTTGAGCCGTGTCGGCATTCCCGATGCCGAAGCCCAGCTTGAGCGTTACCCGTTCCAGTTTTCGGGCGGCATGCGCCAGCGCATCGCCATTGCCATGGGTCTGCTGCCCAAGCCCGATTTGCTGATCGCCGACGAGGTGACGACCGCACTCGACGTGACACTTGAAGCGCAGATCCTGCACCTGCTGCGCGAACTGCGCGGCGAGATCAACGGCTCGATCCTCTTCATCTCGCACAACCTGGGCGCCATCGCCGAAATCTGTGACCGGGTGGTGGTGCTCTATGCCGGAGAAGTTGTCGAACAGGGGCCGATCGCCGATATTTTCGAGAATCCCCGGCACCCCTATACACGGGCACTTATTGCTTGCGATCCCGCGCGGATCGCCGAAGTGCGGCGCGAACTTCCGGTCATTTCCGGCGAAGTTCCCAATCTCCGCCAATTGCCGCGAGGCTGCATCTTCGCACCCCGTTGCCCCGACGCCATAAGCCGCTGCGTAGCGGAGCACCCGGCGGACATAGAGGTGGGCGCCGAGCACACGGCGCGCTGCCTTCTGGCGCAAGGCGTCCGGCCATGAGCTTGCTTTCACTCCGTGCACTGAATGTCCGCTATGCCGTCACCGGCCCGCTGAAGGCGATGATCGCCGGCCTCGACAGCCGTTTCGTCAACGCCGTGATCGACGTGTCGCTCGATGTCGAGAACAGCACGACGCTGGCCATTGCCGGAGAAAGCGGTTCCGGAAAATCCACCCTGGCGCGCGCCATCACCGGACTTACACCCATCGCATCGGGAAGCGTCCTGTTTGATGGCGGCAATCCCTTTGCTGATGGACCGCGCCCGGCGCGCTCCTATCATCGCCATGTCGCCATGATGTTCCAGGACCCGGTGTCCAGCCTGTCGCCACGGCGCACCGTACAGTCGCTGATTGCGGAGCCCTTCGTCATCCACGGCCTCAAGGACAAGGACCTGGCGGCGGAAGTGCGGCGCCTGCTTGGTCTCGTCGGCCTGCCCGCCGATTTCGCCTCGCGCTACCCGCACCAATTGTCCGGCGGCCAGGCACGGCGCGTCGGCGTGGCCCGCGCCATAGCCCTCAATCCCCGGCTGATCATCGCCGACGAACCAACCGCCGGACTTGACGTCTCGGTGCAGGGCGAAATCCTCAACCTGCTGACCAGGCTTCAGGCCGAACTGGGCCTCACCTATGTCATCATCACTCACAATCTCGCCGTGGTGCGCCACGTCAGTGACCGCACTGCCATCATGTACATGGGCCGCGTCGTCGAACAGGGGCCGACCGCTGCGATTTTCGCCGGTGCCGCTCACCCCTATACGGCGGCGCTGATCGAATCCCAGCCCAATCCCGATCCGGCCCGCCGCCGCCAGGGCCCGGTGCTGACGGGCGAAGTCACCAGCCTGCGCCACCGCCCCACCGGTTGCGAATTCCATCCGCGCTGCAGGCAGGCCGCGGATAGGTGCCGCAGCGATCCGCCGCAAGACCGCGATATCGCCCAAGGCCACAGTCTGCGCTGCCACTTTCCGCTCAAGGCCTAGTGGCCGGCATTTGCGCGGGGCACATTCTTGCTTTACATTCGTTCAGCAAGAAATGGTGACGGCAGCAATGAAGAAATCTGAACCCACCAAAGTCAGGCGTGATTTTCCCTTTGCGGTGATCACCACGGACCCGCAGTGGATTGTCCTGGCAGACGGCACGCGCATCGCCGCGACCCTGTGGCGCCCGGTAACGGACAGACAAGTTCCCGTCGTCGTCGAGATGCTGCCCTATCGCCGCCGCGACGGCACCGTGTTCCGCGATCTCGAACTTCAGCCCTATGTTGCCGGTCATGGCATCGCCTACATGCGCGTTGATGTTCGCGGCAGCGGCGACTCCGATGGTGTCCTCGCCGATGAATATCTGCCGCACGAACAGGATGACGCCAGCGAAATCATCGCCTGGGCGGCGGAACAAGCCTGGTGCAACGGCAATGCCGGCATGACTGGCATCAGCTGGGGCGGATTCAATTCCTTGCAGGTGGCGGCCCGCCGCCCTCCAGCACTAAAGGCCATCATCACACTGTGCTCCAGCGATGACCGCTATGCCGACGACGTGCATTACATGGGCGGCGCACTGCTCACCGAAAACGAGATGTGGTCCAACTTCATGCTGGCGGAAAATTCCATGCCGCCCGATCCGCAAATCGTTGGCGAACGCTGGCGCGGCATGTGGCGTGATCGCCTCGAACATCTACAATCATGGTCGGAGCACTGGCTGTCCCATCAGCGCCGCGATGCCTATTGGAAGCAAGGTTCGGTCTGCGAGGATTACAGCAGTATTACCTGCGCCGTTCTCGCCGTTTGCGGCTGGGAAGATTCCTATTCGAATTCCGTACCGCGTTTGCTCGAACATCTGCGCTGTCCGGTGAAGGCGATCATCGGGCCATGGACCCACACCTATCCCTGCCGCGTCGATCCCGGCCCGCAAATCGGCTACCTGCAGGAGGTGCTGCGCTGGTGGAAACACTGGCTTGAGGACGAGGCCACCGGCATCATGGACGAACCACTTTATCGCGTGTGGATCGGCACGGAAGAGCGGCCGCGACCCTCTTATGCCGAACACGACGGTCATTGGGCCGCCGAAGATTCCTGGCCAAGTCCGCACATAAACTGGCAGATATTTTACTTGCATGCCTCGGGCCTCTCGCCCGTGACCGAGACAGGCCGCACTCTCACGCTGACATCGCCCGCCACCGCCGGAACTGACTATGGCCGCTGGGGTGGTAACGGTGGCACCTCGCCCGATCTTGCCATCGACCAGCGCCGCGACGATGACCTGTCGCTGTGTTTCGACACGGCACCGCTTGCCGAAGACATGACGCTGCTGGGCGCCACCGAGGTCGAACTCGAACTCATCGTCGACAAGCCGC
>JBKJQD010000269.1:0-16131 GCA_046594125.1 Aestuariivirga sp. | reverse complement strand
ATGCTCGGTCATCAGTCCACGGAGCGTCGTGCCATATTTGTAGAACATCGCTTTTTGCCGGAGCTTGGCTTCGGCATACTCGACGTTCAGCAGCTTGGCGACGAAGTTGCCCATCTTGACATCGATCTGGTCGAACAGCCGGCACGACGCGGGATAAAGCGTGTTGTCGAGGTCGAAGACCCAGGTATCGACGTGGCCGAAACCCCTCATACGCCGGTCCGTGAAATGCGCGTGCCGACGCCGTGCGGCGTCAACAGTTCGAGCAGCACCGAATGCGGCACCCGGCCATCCAGCACGATGACGCCCTCGACGCCCGATTCAACCACAGCTACCGCACTTTCCACCTTGGGAATCATGCCGCCCGTTACCGTGCCATTGGCGATGAGGGCCGCCACGTCGCCGATCTTCAGTTCACTGATCAAATTCTTGTCCTTGTCGAGAACACCAGCCACATCGGTCAGGAGCAGCAGGCGTTTGGCCTGGGTGGCGGTCGCAATGGCGCCTGCCGCCGTGTCGGCGTTGACGTTATAGGTTTCGCCGTCCCAGCCCACGCCAACGGGGGCGATCACCGGAATGGCATCGCTCTTCATGATGGTGTTAAGGATTTCGGTGTTGATGCGGGCTGGTTCGCCGACGAAGCCGAAGTCGATCTCCTCGGTCTTGCCGGTCACTGGATTGAATTTCTTGCGGATGTATTTCTCGGCGATCATCAGGCTGCCGTCCTTGCCGGAAATACCGACCGCCCGGCCGCCCGCCTGCTGGATCGAGGCGACGATCGACTTGTTGATGGAACCAGCCAGCACCATCTCGACCACCGCCATGGTCTCGGCGTCGGTAACGCGCAAGCCATCGCGGAACTCGGCCTTGACCGCCAGCTTGTCGAGCATCCGGTTGATCTGCGGTCCGCCGCCATGCACCACGATGGGGTTCAGCCCGCAGACTTTCAGCATCACCATGTCGCGGGCGAACTGTTGCGAGAGTTTGGGATCGACCATGGCGTGGCCGCCATATTTCACCACGATGATCTGGTCGTCATAGCGCTGCAGGAAGGGTAGCGCCTCCGACAGGATGCGGGCGGTTTCGTTGATCGACGTATCGGTCATGGGCGGGCGTCCCCGGTTGGGCGATGTGCCGCCTTATAGGACATTGCGGCGGCTTGCCAAGGGCTTCACAGCAGCCCGGCGATCTCAGCCTTCAACTCGGCGATCCCCAGATGCTTGTCGCTCGATGTGGCGTGGATGAAGGGGAAGGCAGCGGGGTGTTTCTTGATCGCCGCCTCGGTCTCCGCAAAGACCTTGGCCAGTTCGGCGGGCTTGATCTTGTCGATCTTGGTCAGCACGATCTGGTAGGCGACGGCGGATTCATCGAGGAGATCGAAGGTGTCGAGATCGGCCTGCAGAATACCATGACGCGAGTCGATCAGCACGAAGGCCCGCGTCAGACCGGGGCGCCCGCGCAGATAGCCGCGCAGCACCGACTGCCACTGCTTTACGTCTTTCTTCGAGGCCTTGGCATAGCCATAGCCCGGCATGTCGACGAGGGTGAGCGCCCCGCCGATGTCGAAGAAGTTCAGTTCGCGGGTGCGGCCCGGCGTATTCGACGCCCGAGCCAGTCCATTTACACCCGTCAGGGCATTGATCAGCGACGACTTGCCGACGTTGGAGCGGCCGGCGACCGCAATCTCCACGCCTTTGACCGGCGGCAATTGCTCGAGCTTGGCCACGCCCAGCATGAAAAGGCTGGGGCCGCCGAACAGCCGGCGGCCCGCGTCGATCTGATCGGTCGGGAAGCGCTCGCTCAAACGATCGGCTTTTTCTTGAGGAAGGGCAGGCTCTCGCGGATGTTGCCGAGAATGTTCACCTCGGTGCCGTGGCGCTTCATGATGTAGGATTGCTGGATGATGGACAGCGAGTTGCTCCACGCCCAGTAGATGACCAGACCCACCGGGAAGGTGCCGAGCATGAAGGTGAATATCACCGGCATCCAGTTGAACAGGCTGGCCTGCACCGGGTCGGGCGGCGTCGGGTTGAGGCGCATCTGCACCCACATGGTGATGCCCATGAGCAGCGGCCACACGCCGATGGCCAGAAAGGCAGGCGGATGGAAGGGAATGAGGCCGAAGAGATTGGCAAAGCTCGTGGGATCAGGTGCCGAGAGGTCGTGAATCCAGCCGAAGAATGGCGCATGACGCAATTCGATGGAGGTCAAGATGACCTTGTAGAGCGAGAAGAACACCGGAATCTGCACCACCACCGGCAGACAGCCCGACATTGGCGAAACCTTTTCGCGCTTGTACAGTTCCATCATGCCCTGCTGCTGCTTTGCCCGGTCATCGGGATAAAGCTCCTTCAGCTTGGTCATCTCCGGCTGCAGATTCTTCATCTTGCTCATCGAGGCGTAGGACTTGTTGGCCAGCGGGAAAACCACCGCCTTGACCAGCAATGTGGCGATCAGGATGGCGACGCCGAAGTTGCCGACCAGGCCTTTGAGGAAGTCGAGCAGATAGAACATCGGCTTGGTGAGGAAGTAGAACCAGCCCCAGTCTATCATCAGGTCGAAGCGGTCGATCTTGTACTTCTCGCCGATGGCCTCGATGGTCTTGACCACCTTGGCGCCGGCGAAAAACTGGTCCTGATAGGTGGCGCTGGCGCCGGGCGCCACGGTGATCGCATCCTTGGTGACATAGTTGGTGTTGTAAACGTCGCGCTCCGCCAGCTTGTCGTGCTTGTAGCTCGAAATCACCGGCCGTGACTGATCTGGAATGAGGGCCGCCGCCCAGTATTTGTCGGTGAAGCCCAGCCAGCCGCCAGTGCCCTCGGTCTTGACCGGCTCTGTTGCGTCGGCGGTGTCATTGTATTTGACCTCCGTCAGGCTCGAGCCCGAAACGCCCAGCATGCCCTCGTAGAACACCCAGTAGCCGGAAACCGGCGGCGTATCCTGGCGCACGATGCGGGCATAGGGGGTGAGCGTCACGGCCACCGCCGACTTGTTCTCGACCGTCTGCCGGATGGCGAAGACATACTCGTCGTCAATCGAGATCGTCCGTGTAAAGAGCAATCCCTCGCCGTTGTCCCAGGTGAGCGTCACCGGCCTGCCTTCGGCCAAGGTGGCACGCGAAGGGGCTGTCCACAGGGTGCCGGGCGTTGGCAGCTTGGCGGTGGTTCCGGCGGCGGGCACGAAGCCCTGTTCGGCGAACAGGGCACCGGGCGATCCGGCGGGCGACAGGAAGGTGATGGTGGGGCTCGTCGGATCGATGGTCTCGCGGTACTTCACCAGATGCAGGTCGTCGATCTGGGCGCCCTTCAAGTTGATCGAACCGCTGACATAGGTGGTCTCGATGGCAACCCGCGGGGTGGCCTTGAGGGCTTCATCGCGGGTCATGGCGGTTGCCGCCGTGGTGCCGGGCGCTGCACTTCCCGGGGCTGCCGGAACCTGGCCCGTGCCGCTGCTATTGGGCACCGTCTGCTGCTGGCTGGCCTGGATGTCGGCCTGCTTCTTGGCCAGCGGCCCGGCGTAGAAATATTGCCAGCCGAAGATGATCGCCATCGACAGGACGATGGCCAGGATGAAGTTCTTGTTGTCAAAGTTCATGGTGCATCCTTGTCCGCGGCGGCGGCACCTGTCCGGTGCAGCCTTTTCAAGGCGGAAGTTAGGTCTTGGTGAAGGTCGGCAAAGGGCCGCTCAAGTGCTGGAGCGCGGCCGATCAGCACGTAGTCGAAACCGCGACGGGCGCTGGAGCCCAGATAGAGCCTGGCGATCTCGCGCAGGCGGCGCTTGACGCGGTTGCGCACCACGGCATTGCCGAGTTTCTTGGTGGCGGTGAAACCGACGCGGGCGGCGGCATCGTCCTTGCGGTCGCGCGCCTGCACCACCATGCCGGGCATGGCGGCATACAGGCCCTTGGCGGCGGCAACAAAATCCTGCCGGCGCTTCAGGCGTTCCATGTCCTTGAGGGTCCGGCCCTTAGGCCGAGAGGCGCTTGCGGCCCTTGGCGCGGCGGCGGGCCAGAACATTGCGGCCACCGACGGTTGCCATGCGGGTGCGGAAGCCGTGGCGGCGCTTGCGGACAAGTCTGGACGGCTGGTAGGTGCGCTTCACGTTCGAACTCCGTATGATGGCTCAAGGCCAATATTATCAATAACATGACCCGGGATCGCAGATGACCCGGCAGGCCCGCCCCAAGAGGATTTTTCGCCACTTCAGGAATTGCCGGGGCTTATAGGGTGAAACCGCCGGAAAAGTCAAATCATGCCCGAAAAATTCAATGCTCCGGCTCGAAAGCCTGGCGATCAGCACGGCGTGATTGCAGCGCAGCGTTGCCCGACATCAAGCCAACCGACAAACGGGCCGGCCTCGGCACCACGCTGATGAAAGCGCTCGCCCAACAGCTTGATGCACAGGTCAAGGTGGTCAGCAGTTCCAAGGGCACGGCGGTCTCGTTCACCCATGCCACTTTTGTATCCCGCCTGCCCGCGGCCGCCTGAAGCATTCCTTGCCGGTGGCGCTCACGGAGCCGCCACGGCTTCTGAACTGTTCTCACGAGGCGGTGACACCCCCTACCGCTGCTGGGCAATCTCGGTCATGTGTAGGGCCAAGTTCAACGCTTGACCGCGCTCAAGGCCAATATGTCCAACGATGCAGTCCGTCCTCCGTCCCGTGCCCGGCGCTGGCTTCCGGCTGTAGTGCTGCTGGCTGGTGCCGTGGCGGTCTATCTGACCGGGCTGCACCGCTACATCACTTTCCTGGCTTTCGTCGAAAACAGCGCCGCCATTGAGGGTTTTGTCGCCACGCGTCTGTTCGCTGCGGTCGCGGCCTTCATGGCGGTCTATGTCGCCGTGGTTGCCCTGTCGCTGCCGGGTGCCGCAGTCATGAGCATCATCGGCGGCTTTCTTTTTGGCTGGCCGATCAGTGTGCCAGCCACCATCGCCGCGGCAACGGCAGGTTCGGTCATTGTGTTTCATGCGGTCAAGACTTCGCTTGGCGCGGCCCTGGCCGAACGCTCTGGCCCCCTGGTGCGCAAACTGTCGGACGGCTTTGCCCACGATGCCTTCAACTATCTGCTGTTTCTCCGCCTCCTGCCGGTGTTTCCATTTTTTGCCGTCAATGCGGTCGCCGGCCTGTGCCGGGTTCCGCTCAAAACCTTCGTGGCGGCCACTGCCTTGGGGATCATTCCCGGTTCCCTGGCCTTCGCCTATCTCGGCACTGGACTTGGCAAGGTCATCAGCGCCCAGAAATCCGCCTATGATATCTGCGCCGCCCGCGATGGGGTTGCAAACTGCAGCATCTCGCTTGATCTCTCACAACTTCTCACCCGCGAGATCGTCATCGCCTTAAGTGTTCTGGGCCTCGTTGCCCTCCTGCCCATCGCCATCAAGTTCTGGAAAAAGAAAACACCATGACCGCCACATTCGACATCGCCGTGATCGGGGCCGGTTCCGGCGGTCTGACGGTTGCCGCCGCCGCCGCGCAATTTGGCCAGAAGGTGGTGCTGTTCGAGAAGGGCGCCATGGGTGGTGACTGCCTGAACTTCGGCTGCGTGCCGTCCAAGGCTCTGCTCTCGGCGGCCAAGCAGGCCCAAGCCATGCGCGGCGCCGGAGCCTATGGCGTCACGTCCCTTGAGCCGCAGGTCGATTTCGCCCGGGTGAATGATTATGTGCGCGGCGTAATCGCCGCCATCGCCCCCAATGACAGCGTCGAGCGTTTTGAGAAGCTGGGCGTCACCGTGGTCGGCGCCGCCGCTTCTTTCCGCGATGCGTCAACCATCGAAGCGGGCGGACAAAGCTACAAAGCGCGGCGCATGGTGATCGCCACCGGTTCGCGCCCCGCCATTCCGCCGATCCCCGGCCTCGCCGATGTGCCTTATCTTACCAATGAAACTTTGTTCGAGAACCGTCAGAGGCCGGAGCATCTGCTGATTATCGGCGGCGGACCTATCGGCATGGAAATGGCCCAGGCCCACCGCAGGCTTGGCTCAACCGTCACGGTGATCGAGGCCTTCGACGCGCTCGCCAAGGACGATCCGGAACTGACGGCGATTGTACTGGAGAAGCTCGCCGCCGAGGGTATCACCATTCTGTCCCGCACTCCGGTGAAATCGATTGCCCGGACCGCCACCGGTATCGCCGTAGAGACCGAAGGCAAGGGAATCATCGAGGGTTCGCATCTGCTGATCGCCGCAGGCCGCAGGACCAATGTCGAGGGACTCAATCTCGAAGCGGCGGGCATAGCTTTCACGGCCAAGGGCGTCACCGTGGACAGCGGCCTGCGCAGCAGCAACCGCAAGGTCTACGCCATCGGCGATGTGGCGGGCGGTCTGCAGTTCACCCATGTTGCCAGTTATCACGCCGGTCTGGTGATCCGGAATGCGCTGTTCGGATTGCCGGTGAAGGCCGATGCGGTTATTCCCTGGGTGACATTCACCGATCCCGAACTGGCCCAGGCGGGCCTCACCGAAAAACAGGCTCGTGACATCCACGGTGATGCCGTCAAGGTGCTGCGCTGGCCCTTCCACGACAATGACCGGGCCCAGGCCGAGGGCAAGACCGCTGGCCTCGTCAAGGTGGTGACCGGACGGCGCGGCCGCATCCTCGGTGCCGGTATCGTTGGCGCCCAGGCGGGCGAGTTGATCCAGCCCTGGGTGCTGGCCATGTCGAGTGGATTGAAGGTCCAGGCCCTTGCCAATATGGTAGTACCTTACCCTACTCTGGCGGAAGTCAACCGGCGGGCGGCGGTGAGCGCCTTTCAGGGCCTTGCATCCAATGTCTGGGTGCGCCGCGTTATAAAGGCAGTCAGCATATTGAGACGATGACCGACAAGGAACCAGCGGCTGGTATACGCAAACCGGGCCTCCTCAGGGGGCTGTCGGGCAAGGTACTGGCTTTGACCATCGTCTTCGTCATGCTGGGCGAAGTGCTGATCTTCCTGCCGTCGATTGCCAATTTCCGCATCCAGTGGCTGAAGGGGCGCATTGCCCAGGCCGAGATCGCCGCCCTCGCCGCCGAGGCAGCACCGGACCAGCTGCTGTCCAATGACCTGCGCAGCGAAATCCTCATGGGGGCGGGTGTCCTCGTGGTGTCGCTGACCAAGGGCGACAAGCGCCAGCTGATCCTGCGCAGCGAGGGCGATCACATGATCGCCGCCAGCTATGACCTGCGCTCCACCATGTGGCTGAAGGCCATCATGGACGCCTTCGAAACCATGGCGGCTGGCAATGACCGGGTCATCGGGGTGATCGACATTCCGCCCAACATGTCGGGTGACCTGATCGAAGTGGCGCTCAAGGAAGAGCCTTTGCGCACCGCCATGCTGCGCTACGGCCTCAACATCTTCCTGCTGTCGGTGGTGCTGTCGCTGATCGTCGCCAGCCTCGTTTTCGCGGCGCTTAACATCGTGCTGGTGCGGCGCTTAACATCGTGCTGGTGCGGCCGATGCAGCGCATCACCCGCAACATGGTGGCCTTCCGCCAGAATCCGGAAGACCTGTCGCGCATCATCCAGCCATCGGCCCGCAGCGACGAGATCGGCGTTGCCGAGCGCGAGTTGCACGACATGCAGACCGAACTCGCCTCCATGCTGCAGCAGAAGAGCCGCCTTGCCGCCCTGGGTCTTGCCGCCTCCAAGGTCAACCACGACCTGCGCAACATGCTGTCCTCGGCGCATCTCATTTCCGACCGCCTGACCATGGTCGAGGACCCGACGGTGCAGCGCTTCGCGCCCAAGCTCATCGCCAATCTCGACCGCGCCATCGACTTCCTCAGCCAGACCCTGAAGTTCGGCCGCGCCCAGGAACCCGCCCCGCTGCGCCAGAAACTGGTGCTGCGCGATGCCGTCGAAGAGGTCATCGAAAACGCCGTGGTGCGGGCCTCGAGCCGCATCATGTTCTACAATCAGGTTCCCGCAGGGTTAACCGCCGATGCCGATCCCGACCAGATGAACCGCGTCCTGACCAATCTCACCCGCAATGCCATTCAGGCCATCGAGACCGCCCAGGCCGAAGCGCCCGATACGCCGGAAGGCCGCATCACCCTCAGGTCGTGGCGCGAGGGCAATTCGGCCTTCGTCGAGATCAGGGACAACGGGCCGGGAATTCCCGAGCGCATCAGGCCCAAGCTCTTCGAGGCCTTCCAGAGCGCGGCGCGTTCCGGCGGCACCGGGCTTGGCCTTACCATTGCCGGCGAACTGATCCGCGCCCATGGCGGTGACATCCGTCTGGCGGCGACCGGGGAGGAGGGCACGGTCTTCGTCATCTCCATTCCCGACAGCGCCACCGAACTCCGTCCCGGAAGGCGCGGCGAACGCCGCCAGTCCGCTGGCCATTGAGTGCTTGACGCGAGGCCCCCGTTCAATGTCTATAGCGGGCCGAACGTAACCGGGGCCCGGTGCTTTGCCGCGCCGCCCCACCATCAGGAGCCAATGCCCACTTGAGCATACCCCCCAGGAGGCCATCGAACCGCGGAGCCGCCCCCCTGCAAAAGGAAGAAGGTCACAAGATCAATTTCCGCATCGATTCGCGCGAGGTGCGCCTGATCGGTGCCGACGGCGCCAACCTCGGTGTCGTGCCGACCCGCCAGGCCCTGGCCATGGCCGAGGAAGCCAATCTCGATCTGGTTGAGGTTTCGCCGGACGCCAAGCCGCCGGTCGCCAAGATTCTCGACTACGGCAAGTTCAAATACCAGGAACAGAAAAAGGCCAACGAGGCCCGCAAGAACCAGAAGGTCATCGAGATCAAGGAGATCAAGATGCGCCCGATGATCGACGACCATGATTATGACGTGAAGCTCAAGGCCATCCGGCGCTTCTTCGAAGAGGGCGACAAGGTCAAGATTACCCTCAGGTTCAGGGGCCGCGAGATGGCCCACCAGGAACTGGGCCAGCAGCTTCTCGACCGGGTCAAGAAGGATACGGTCGAGATTGCCAAGGTTGAATCCGAGCCGGGCTTCGAGGGCCGCCAGATTGTCATGGTTCTCGCCCCTCGCTGACAAATCGCTGACAGGCCCGTTCACGGGCCTGTCAGACCTTTGAGACTAGACAGGACGCTGACTTTGGGCTGGAAGTATCCGCCTGATCGAGAGTTGGTGGCGTGCCGCACAATGAATCAACGATAAACCGGCGCAGTGCCCTCGTGGCGCTGCTCTTTGGCATGCTTGCAGTCTCGGCAGGTGAAGCCCGCGCCGATGATGGTGGCGATGGCGGAGGTGATGGCGGCGGAGGTGATGGCGGCGGAGACGGTGGCGGCGGAGACGGTGGCGGCGGAGACGGTGGCGGCGGCAAGGGCGACGGCGACAATGACGATAGCAGCAAGGTTCGTGACGCCGTCAGGAATGGCAATGCCTCGTCCCTGAAGGAGATACTCGCCGTAGTTCGAGAACAATTCGACGGTGAGGTGGTACGCATCAGAGTGAACGGCAGCGGCGAGCGACTGACTTACAATATCCGCATTCTCGACCGCCAGAACCGGCTGATCGATATCCGCGTGAACGCCAAATCGCGCCGCATCACTGGCCCCAAGGTATCGTTTTACTGATGCGCATTCTGATCGTCGAAGACGAGCAGAGGATTGCCGCTGACTTGGCCGACGCCGTCAACGGCGGCGGCTATGTCGCCGAGATCTCCACCGACGGCGAGGATGCCTGGTTTCGCGGCGGCACCGAAAACTACGCCGCCATTATTCTCGACTTGGGGTTGCCGCGCATTGATGGCCTGACCATCCTGAAACGCTGGCGCCAAGAGGGCATCGCCACGCCGGTCCTGGTGCTGACGGCGCGCGGCACCTGGACCGACCGCGTCGACGGCATCGACGCCGGCGCCGACGATTACCTGCCCAAGCCCTTCCGCATGGAAGAACTGATGGCCAGGCTGCGCGCCCTGTTGCGCCGCTCCACGGGCCGCGCCCAGCCCTCGATCTCGGTTGGCAAGATCATCCTCGACCCGCGCACCAGGCAGGTGACGGTGGGCGGTGTGCCGGTGGCGCTGACGCCACTGGAGTTCCGGCTTCTCAACTTCCTGTTCCACCATCGCGGACGCGTGCTGTCGCAAACCGAGCTGAGTGAAAACCTCTATTCCCACGACAGCGAACGCGACTCCAATGCCATCGAGGCCCTGGTTGGCCGCCTGCGCAAGAAACTCAAGGAAGACGTGATCGAAACCCGCCGGGGTTTCGGCTACATTGTGCCGGCCGCCGCAGAGCCCGCATGAGCAGAGGTTCGCTCCGCCTGCGCATCTTCGCGGGCGCCGCCATCTCGATTGCCCTGGCACTTTTCCTGACCGGGCTGGCACTGGTGCAGCTCTTCGAGCGTCAGGTGCGCGCCCGGGTGGTTACCGAACTCGAGAATGATCTCCTGCAACTGGCGGGGGTTGTCGAAGTCGACGCCACGGGGGCTGTCAAGATCGGCCGCACGCTTGCCGATCCGCGCTTCGACGAACCCTATGGCGGGCGCTACTGGCGCATTGATTTTGCCCAGCTGGGCCAGCCCTCGGCCCATGAGCCGTTGCGCTCGCGCTCGTTTTGGGACTTCGACTTCGACCCGGAAAATCCGCTGGGACCGGAGGGTGAAAAGCTGATCGTCGTGACGCGCCAGATTTCCATCGACAACAAGGGCGTCGCCCTGCCCATGTGGCTGACGGTTGCCGCCCATGACGATGAGGTCCAGCGGCCACTGGGTCAGATGCGCGACCAGTTGATCCTGTCGCTTCTCCTCATCGGATCGGTGCTGACGCTCGGCGCCTGGATTCAGGCAACCGTGGGCCTCAGCCCCCTGGTGACTTTACGGCGCCAGTTGGCCGACGTGCGTTCAGGGCTCGCCCAGCGGCTCACTGGCGATTTTCCCACTGAAGTGGCACCCCTGGTGAGCGAACTCAACGACGTTCTCGACATGCGCGCCAAATCCCTTGAGCGGGCCAGACGAAGGGCCGGCGATCTGGCCCACGGTCTGAAAACCCCGCTCACCGTGTTGTCGGCCATTGCCCGTGACGTGCGCGGCCGCAAGCTGCCCGAGCAGGCCGCCGAGATCGAGGAACAGTCGGATGCCATGTACCGCCATGTCGAACGCGCCCTGGCCCGCGCCAGGCTGTCCAGCGGCCGCGGCCACGCCGCAACCGATCTGCGTGTTGCCGCCGACCGGGTCATTGCCACCCTGCAACGCCTGCCCGGTGCCGAGGACCTCGAATTTGACATCCACATGCTTCCCGACTCGAAGCTTCCCCTCGAAAACAGCGACCTGACCGAACTCCTCGGCAACCTTCTCGACAACGCCCGCAAATGGGCCAAATCGCGGGTGAAAATCCGCTACGCCCCGCCGTTGCTGACCATCGAGGATGATGGTCCGGGCGTGCCCGATGAGGAACTGGCGTCGATTGCCGAACGCGGCCGCCGTCTCGACGAGACCAAGCAGGGCTCGGGCCTCGGCCTGTCGATTGTACAAGACATCGCTGACATCTACGGGCTGTCGATCACCTACGGCCGCTCGGATATGGGCGGCCTCAAGGTCGAAATCCGCGTCTGACTTGCATTTCACGGCGGATTTTGCTTTAACCCAGCCGTTACAAGCCGCCTGGCCTGTTAAGGGCATGCCAAGGCGGCTTCTTAATGCTTTGAAAGGACACAAGCAAAATGCCCAAGATGAAGACCAAGTCCGCCGCCAAAAAGCGCTTCAAGACGACGGCCTCCGGCAAGATCAAGGCCGGCCAGGCTGGCAAGCGCCATGGCATGATCAAGCGCACCAAGAAACAAATCCGCAACCAGCGTGGCACCATGGTTCTGTCCCCGGGCGATCAGCGCCTGGTCAAGATCCACATGCCCTACGCGCACTGAGAACGGGAGACCTGACACATGCCACGTTCAAAAGGCGGTACGGTTGCGCGGAAGTCGCACAAGAAGATCATCAAGCAGGCGAAGGGCTATTTCAGCCGCCGCAAGAATATTTTCCGCGTCGCGGTGCAGGCGGTCGAGAAGGCCGGCCAATATGCATACCGCGACCGCCGGACCAAGAAGCGCAATTTCCGCGCCCTGTGGATCCAGCGGATCAATGCGGCAACCCGTGACCTCGGCCTGACCTATGGCCGATTTATCTTCGGCCTGGCCAAGGCCGGGATCGAAGTGGACCGCAAGGTTCTCGCCGATCTTGCCGTGCATGATGGCGCAGCTTTCGCCGTTCTCGTCGAGAAGGCCAAGGCCGCGCAGGCGTAATACGCCGATCACGCGCGTCGATTTCCGAATGCCTTGACCGGGCCATTGGTGCAGCAGCGCACCGGTGCCCGGTCATATTTTTTGCAGAGGACAGCAGATGAGTCTCTCGACGCTTGAACAGGACATTCTGGCCCAGGTGGCAAACGCTACCGATGAAGCGGCGCTCGAAGTAGCGCGCGTCGCGGCCCTCGGCAAGAAGGGCGCCATCTCCGAGCGCATGAAATCGCTCGGCGCCATGACGCCTGACGAGCGCCGCGAAGCGGGCGCCGCGCTCAATGTCTTGAAGGACAAGGTCGCCGAAGCCCTCAGTACACGGAAGATTGCGTTGCGGGAGGTGGCCCTTGAAGCCCGGCTCGCCTCCGAGAGGATCGACGTGACCTTGCCGGCCCGCCCGCAGCCGCAAGGCACCGTGCATCCGGTGTCCCAGGTCTGGGAAGAGGTGGTGCAGATTTTCGGCGATCTTGGATTTGCGGTGGCTGAAGGTCCGCACATCGAGGATGATTTTCACAACTTCAACGCGCTCAACATTCCGCCCGAGCATCCGGCGCGGCAGGAGCATGACACGTTCTATTTCAACGAGAAACCCGATGGCTCGCGCCTGCTGCTGCGCACCCATACCAGCCCGGTGCAAATCCGCACCATGCTGGCCTCGAAACCGCCGCTGCGCATCATCGCCCCCGGCCGCACGTTCCGCTGCGATTCCGACATGACCCACACGCCGATGTTCAATCAGGTCGAGGGCCTGTTGCTTGACGAAACCACGACGCTGGCCAATCTCAAGTGGATTCTCACCGAATTTTGCAGGGCCTTCTTCGAGGTGGATGACGTGAAGATGCGCTTCCGCGCCTCGCACTTTCCTTTCACCGAGCCATCGATGGAAGTCGACATCCAGTACAGCCGCGAGGGCGGGCAATTGAAGATCGGCACGGGTGACAAGTGGCTGGAGATTCTGGGCAGCGGCATGGTTCATCCCAATGTTATCCTGGCTGGCGGCATGGACCCGGAAAAAATCCAGGGCTGGGCCTTCGGCGTGGGCCTCGACCGCATCGCCATGCTGAAATACGGCATCCCGGACTTGCGCGCCTTCTTCGAAGCCGACCTGCGCTGGCTCAGGCATTACGGCTTCAAGGCCCTGCAGGTTCCGACCCTGGCGGGGGGATTGTCGTGAATTTGGACAGCCCCTCACCTTCCCCATTGCTGCGCAACTGGTCCCCCTCCTCTCCCGCGGGCGGGAGAGGATATGATAGGAACCTCCCATGAAATTGACCCTCTCCTGGCTCAAGGATCACCTCGATACCACGGCTTCGCTTGACGATATCTGCGATGGCCTCATTGGCGTTGGCCTCGAAGTGGAGGAGGTTGAGGACAAGACCAAGATTCTGGCCGCCTTCAAGGTTGGTTATGTCAAACTTGCTGATAAGCATCCCAATGCCGACAAGTTGCGGCTGTGCAAGGTCGAGACCGACACGGGTGAAATCCAGGTGGTCTGCGGCGCCTCCAATGCGCGCACCGGCATCAAGGGTATCATAGCGCTACCGGGCGCTTACATTCCCGGCACGAAGATCACGCTCGAAACCGGCGTGATCCGCGGATCGGAATCGCAAGGCATGCTGTGTTCCGAGCGCGAGCTGCTGATTTCGGACGAGCACAACGGCATCATCGAGGTCGATGACAAATGGGCCATCGGAACGCCCGCCACCGTGGCCTTGGGTCTCGACGATCCGATGATTTATGTGAAGGTGACGCCGAATCGTCCCGACGCGCTGGGTATCCACGGCATCGCCCGCGATCTCGCCGCCAAGGGGCTTGGTACATTGAAGCCGCTCGATGCGAAACCCGTGGCCGGCACTTTCGATTCGCCGATCAAGGTGACGCTCGATTTCGCCAATGGTGACAATGCACCCTGCCCGCTCTTCGTTGGCCGCTATATTCGCGGTGTAAAGAATGGTCCATCGCCGCAGTGGCTGCAACGGCGGCTCAAGGCCATCGGTCTACGCCCCATCTCGGCGCTGGTTGATATCACCAACTATATTACTTATGCTTATAGCCGTCCGCTGCATGTCTTCGACGCGGACAAGGTGACCGGCAATATCCATGCCCGCCTGGCGAAGGATGGCGAGACCATCGCCGCCCTCGACGGCAAGACCTACACACTCACGTCTGAAATGACCGTCATTGCCGATGACGCCGGTCCGCAAGCAATTGGCGGGGTGATCGGCGGCGTCGTTTCGGGCTGTTCGGATGGCACCAGCAATGTGTTTCTGGAGGCCGCCTATTTCGATCCACTGCGCATCGCTGCGACGGGCCGCAAGCTCGGCATCAATTCCGATGCGCGCTATCGCTTCGAGCGCGGCATCGATCCGGCCTTCACGCCAACAGGTTCCGAGATTGCCACGCGCATGATCCTCGATCTCTGCGGCGGCGAGGCATCGCATGTGGTCATCGCAGGTGCGGTGCCCGAAACGGCGCGCGGTTACGCGCTGCGCAAGAACCGCGTGAAAACGCTGGGTGGCGCTGACGTGGCGCTTGACCGTCAAAAACAGATTCTCGAAACTCTTGGCTTCGCTGTCACTGAAACGCCGGATGCTTTCCTCTGCGCCGTGCCACCGTGGCGCCCCGATGTCCATGGCGAGGCCGATCTCGTGGAAGAGGTCTGCCGCATTCATGGCCTCGACAATATTCCGCCCGCCGCCATGGAGCGGCCGAGTGCCATCGCCAGGCCGGTGTTGAACCCCTTGCAAAAGCGCATGCTGGCGGCGCGGCGCATCCTTGCGACACGCGGCTTCAACGAGGCGATCACCTGGGCTTTCCTGCCGGAAGCCCATGCCAAGCTTTTCGGCGGCGGCCAGCCGGAACTGAAACTCGCCAATCCGATTTCGTCGGAACTCTCGGACATGCGGCCTTCGCTGCTGCCCAACCTGATTGCTGCGGCAGGCCGCAACATGGACCGCGGTTTTGGCGATCTGTCGCTCTCGGAAGTGGGCCACGCCTATGCCGGCGATCGCCCGCGGGACGAAACACTCCGCGCCTGTGGCATCCGCCGTGGGGCTGCCGTGGCGCGCAACGTGCTAGGCGGTGCGCGCGCGGTGGATGCCTATGACGCCAAGGCCGATGCGCTGGCGGTGCTCGAAACGGCGGGTGCTCCGATTGCCACCATGCAGATCGTCGCCGGGGCGCCGGCCTGGTATCATCCTGGCCGCTCCGGCACCATCCAGATGGGACCGCAGAACAAGCTCGCATATTTCGGCGAAATCCATCCGCGCGTGCTGGCCGCCATGGATGTGAAAAGCCCGCTGGTTGGCTTCGAGGTTATCCTCAATGCGCTACCGGCCTCGAAATCGAAGAGCGCCACCAGACCCGCCCTCAACACTTCCGATCTTCTGCCCTTGTCACGCGACTTTGCTTTCGTCGTGGACGATGTGGTCGAGTCCGACAAGCTGGTGAAGGCGGCCAGAGGTGCGGACAAGCTGCTGGTCAGTGACGTCGCGGTTTTCGACCTCTACAAACTTGACGGCGGAAAAAAATCTCTCGCCCTTGAAGTGACGCTGCAACCGCGCGACAAGACTCTGACTGAAGCGGAGATCGACGCCGTCTCGGCGAAGATCGTCCAGGCGGTATCAAAAGCAACCGGCGGGACGCTGAGAAGCTAGGGAGTTACACATGGCCAGCCCCAAGACGGTGGACACGAAGAAGGCACTTGCCGATCTCAAGGCCCACCGCAAGAAGGGCGCGCCCGCTGACATGCGCGCCGCCTTCGCCAAGGATGGCAAGCGCTTCGACAGGCTCTCGGCCCGTGCCGATGATCTGCTGCTGGATTATTCCAAATGCGCCGTCAATGCCCGCACCATGAAGCTGCTGGCGGCGCTGGCCAAGGACGCGGGCGTTGCCGCCAAACGCGATGCCATGTTTGCGGGCGCGATCATCAACACCACCGAGGGCCGCGCCGTA
>JBKJQD010000251.1:0-3245 GCA_046594125.1 Aestuariivirga sp. | reverse complement strand
GTCGTGGCGCCAGTGATCTGGTATTTCGGTCCCGATACGCTGGTGCTGTCGCTGGGTGCCGCCAACATCTTCTACATGATGTTCTGGTACACCATCCTGCATCTGCGCCATTCCCATGCGCCGATCACGGCTACCGGCTGGATCGGCCGCATCGTGCAGACGCCGGCCCATCACCAGATCCATCACAGCACCGATCCCAGACACTTCGATACCAACCTCGGTTATTGCCTGTCGCTGTGGGACTGGGTCTTCGGCACGCTGGTCATGCCCGAGAAGGGCCAGAAGATCAGCTATGGCCTGGGTGAACGCGATACCATGCTCGAAACCGTGACCGGCAGCGTGCTGATCCCCTTTGCCCGCGCCGCCGTCCTCATCTGGCAAGGTCTTGCAGGCCCCCGCCGCGGCACCCCTGCCGCCCCGCCCGCCGAGTAGCTATAAGACCGGTCACCGATCCGCAATCCGAGAGGTTTCCGATGGCCGCGCCCGATCTCATTCTCGTCAATGGCGATATCCGCACCATGGACCCGCTCAAGCCGCGGGTGCGGGCACTTGCGGTGCGCCAGGGCCGCATCATGGCGCTGGGCGATGACGCGGCTATCAAGCTTATGGCCGGGCCATCCACCAGGGTGATCGATGCTGGCCAGCGGCTGGTGCTGCCAGGCTTTCAGGACACCCATATCCACCTCCAGGACTCCGGCATCCGCAATGCCTTCGAGGCTGCCGCCAGCCGTCCGCGAAACCCAGATTGATATTTTCGGCAAGTTGGACGCGGTGTGCGCCGCCGATGTGGTGCTGGGCTCGACCAGCGGCCAGCCCGATCAGCCTGATGACCGGCGCCATGAAGCATCCCCGGCGCGCTGTTGCCATGCACTTCATCTATCCGGCCCAGTTGATTCCCATCGTCGAGATTTGCGGCGGGCCGCAGACCGCACCCGATGTGATCACCTGGGCCTGCGATGTCATGAAAGCAGTGGGCCAAACCCCGGCGCTGATGAACAAGGAGGCCGATGGCTTCATCATCAACCGCCTGCAATTTGCCCTGCTGCGCGAGGCGTGGTCCATGTGGGCCAACGGTATCGCCTCGGCCGAGGCCATTGATCAGTCCTTCAAGATGTCGCTGGGCCGCCGCTACTCGATCACCGGGCCGATTGAAAGTGCCGAGCTTGGCGGTCTCGACATCATGTACAAATTCGCCGAGTTCCTGCTGCCCGGTCTCGACACCACCAAGGCGCCGCCCGCCGCGATTGCTGATCTGGTGAAGGCGGGCAACTTCGGCCTGATGTCCGGCAAAGGTGTTTATGACTGGAGCCAGCGCGACGGCAAGGCGTTGCTTGCAAGGCGCGCCGACAAATTATTCGCGCATCGGGCCGAGGATGCCAAGCGCGATTGAGCGCCCCATGGCAAAGTTGCCAATTGGTGATAAGCTTCAACGGCGGCATGTGGTGCTGCGAAATCGACTTGGGGAGGATATGATGAAGAAATTCAACAGTGCCTTGCCGCTTGCCGCCCTTGCGGTTTTCGGCTTCATTCCGGCGGCCGCCGCGGCCCACACCTTGACGCTGGTGGAACGCGCCACCAGCGACGCCGTGACCGATACCGGCGCCAAGGACGACAGCGTGGGCGATATCCTGACGTTCGCCAACGATCTCTACGACAAGGACAACCAGACCAAGGCTGGCAGCAACAACGGCTATTGCTTCCGCACCGTGGCCGGCAAGGCCTGGGAATGCGCCTTCACCAATATGCTGGCCGGCGGTCAGATCAACGTCGCCGGGCCATTCATTGACGGCCAGGATTCGACCATGGCCATCATCGGCGGCACCGGCCGCTATCACAATGCCCACGGCGAGATGCTGCTCCACGCCCGCGATGCCAAGGGCACTGAGTATGATTTTACTTTCAATATTCGCTGAAGGTTGACGGCAGAGGCCGGCATTGCTGCCGGGCTTTGCATTCTCAGGCGATCTCCACCAGCGATTGTTTCATCTGGCTTTCGAAAATGTCCCGGGCAATGGCGCGACCGAGCGGCACGCCGCCAACGTCGTCATTCGCCGAGCCGGATTTTTTCAGCATGTCATCGACATTCTGAGCGCTGGTGCCGTCAAAACGCCAGTGGACGCCAAGGAAAATACGGCTGACGGAATTGTCATACATCGCTTCGGCAACCGAGTTGTACTGACGTTCGAGCCTGGTCCTGACTGCCCCGTCATTGTCGATGGAGACGCCATTGAGTTCGGCGGACACGAACTTGAAGCCGATATCGTCACGCTTGTCGGGCTTGTAGGTGTTGAGTGGGCCGTTGTGATAAAACAGCCGGACCATTTCGAAGACGGCGGCTCCGAAGGTCGCGTGGCCGGATGGATAGGCGGGGAACGGTGGCGTGAACGACCGTGCTCCGCCACTGGTATCGTTGGTTTTGGGCGCTCCGAGCGGGCGCCAGAACGGATCGCAGAGCGGATCCGTCGGCAGCGTCATGGGCTTTGCCGCTGCGTCCCAACCGCAGGCGTCATCATATTCGCGGATGCCGATCACCGGGCGCCAGTAGTCATGTAGATACTTGAAATGCCAGGCATAGATGCCAGCATCGCCCATTGCCGCGTTGACCAGCGCGAAGAGCCTGGCGTTCTGCTCCCAGCTATTGTTTTTCTTGTCGGCAATCGACCGGACGATCTGGTTATAGAGCCGGGGCGGCGTGCCAAGTTCTTTGGCGCCGTCATAGGCCCAATAGAGCCCGGTCAGCGTCTCGTCGACGGAGCGGATCGTCGCTTTCTGCGAAGCAGCACCGCCTTTCTGCAGAACTTCGAGGTGGTCTTTCTGGTACTTCGCCGAGGCGATGCCGTGCGGGGCATCGAGGGTCTTCGCCGTCTGGATCGCGAAGGGTTTGACCTTGCCCCAGTTGGCGCCCAGCGGCTCTCCCTGATCGGGTGCATTGAGTGGATCGGCCCTATGGTGCGGCTTGGCATGGGAATAGACATAGCGGCTGGGCGGCGGCGCCGGGTCGGCACCATCGCCCTTGCGCAGGCGGAGGATCGCCTTGGCAATGCGGCGGCCATATTCGAAAGCCTTGCCATCGGTTTCGTTGAGGCAGGCAATTTCACCGGCCGCGGCTTCGAACTTCGGCGCCTGTTCCGGATAGAGATTGGTGAGGGCCGTATGCGCCGCGCCGCTAACCGCCGCACTTTGGTGCTTCCTGCTGTTACCGCCCGTAAACGCCTTATCTGGGAGCGGGCCAACCGGCGTTTACG
>JBKJQD010000415.1:0-3157 GCA_046594125.1 Aestuariivirga sp. | reverse complement strand
CATGCGTATCGACCCAGTTGCCGGTCGCATCGGCAACGCGGGCCGTGACATCGCTCATCGGAAGCTGGTCATCGCGTAAGGACGTTGCCGTTCAACGTATCGAAGGTGCTGCCACCCTTCTTGACGGCCTGCGCCTCGGGAAGGGCTGCCGAAGAGCCCAGCGCTTCGCTCAGGCTGGGGGCAGCCGCTCTTTGCGCTTGCGCGCCCTGCTGCGCTATCGTGCAAACCTGCTTCTGCATCTTCTCGGTGTTCTTGTGGCCGTTCTTGAGCTGCTCACCGATCTGCGGCGGAATTCCGCATTTCACGGAATTGACCTCGATGTATTTGATCATCTTGACTTCGGTCTGGCTGAAATTTCCGATCAGCTTGCAGGCCTCATCCGGCTGCGCCTTGCGATCGCTCGCAGCCTTGATCATTTTGCCGCGCTTCTCCGCCTCTTCGCGCAAGACCATAAAGCCCTTCATGCAGGCGTCCGTCGCACCACCAGCCCCGGGCGGCGGCGGGCCACCCATGCCCCCGCCCGCGAACGGTGCGGCGCCAGCGCTCGGGAACGGCGAAGCACCGCCGACCGATGTCGCGGGTGCCGCGCCATTGACCGGCGGGAACGGCGAGGCGTTGCTCGCAGGTGCGGCCTGGCCGCTGGGCAACGGCGCCGGAAATGCGCCCTGCGCAAAGGCCTGCCCCGCGTGGATGGTCACGACGGCAATCGTCAGCGGCACAATCAGGCGGCGGATCATCAAGGATGTTTCTCCGGCATAAGGTCCAGCAAGGCCCCAACATCTTCCGATCGAAGCACGATTCCGACGGGGGCATTTTACGATTGCTGAGAACGCTTAACAACCCGTCGAATAGGGCAACAGCGCGGCGTTGGGCCGCGCAGGATCATTAAATTACCCCCGGATTCCACGCCTTTAGGCTAGAAAGCGGCGCCAAACGGAATAATCACAGATGCCTGAACTCGATTTTCGTGCCCCCCGCCTGTTCGTCGATGCCCCCCTGGCCGCCGGCGAAAAGGTAATGCTGGAGCGGAACCAGAGCAATTATCTCGGCAATGTGCTGCGGCTTTCGGCCGGCGGATCAATCATGGTCTTCAACGGCCGCGACGGCGAATGGCAGGCGCAGATTGCCGGCCGCAAGCGGCCCGATAGCCTCGAAATCCTCCACCAGCGCCGGCCGCAGGATCAGTTGCCCGACATCGCCTACGTCTTTGCGCCGCTGAAACATGCCCGGCTCGATTACATGGTGCAGAAGGCGGTCGAGATGGGCGTCTCAAGATTGCAGCCGGTGCTGACGCGCTTTACCCAAGTCTCCAGGGTCAATAGCGAGCGGATGCACGCCAATGTCATTGAGGCCGCTGAACAATGCGGGATATTGAGCCTGGCGGATGTCGCCGAGCCGATGCCGCTCGATCGCTTTCTGACCCAGCGCCAGCCGCAGCGCCTGTTGGTGTTTTGCGACGAGGCGGCGGAAACCACCTCCCCGATACAGACCCTGCAAAACAGAGGCGCCTCCGATGGCATCGACATCCTGATCGGCCCCGAAGGCGGATTTGCCGAGGAAGAGCGGGCGCTGCTGCTGCGCCAGCCACGAACGGTGCGGCTTTCCCTCGGCCCCCGGATTCTGCGCGCGGACACCGCCGGCGTCGCGGCACTGGCGCTGGTGCAGGCCGCCCTCGGCGACTGGGCCACACCCGGGACCGGAGCGGGATTGGGCGAAAGGCCCGCCTGAAGCCGTTAAGCCTCCTTGAACCCCGCGTTAAGTGACGACACCAATCCCTGTCGAAACCCTGCCCCGGCCATGCTAAGGCCTCCGCCAACAAACCCTTGAACACCACTCAACACCCCTTGGAACCCGTTTTTCGGGATATTTGGACGCGAAATGACTGTAACCGCCGCCATCAGTGGTGCCGCCGGGTCCGCCACATGGGCGGACGCGTTGCTTTTGTCGTTTGCGCAGGCCGGCTACGTCCAGGCCCAGCCCGATATCCTGCAACCGGCCGAGCCGTTCCTCGACCTCTCCGGCGAGGACATCCGCAAGAGCCTTTATCTGACCACCGACGCCAGCGGCGAGGAGCTCTGTCTTCGCCCCGACCTCACCATTCCGGTGGCGCGGGATTATCTGGCCTCCGGCCGCGCCGGCGAGCCCGCAGGCTTCAGCTATCTCGGGCCGGTGTTCCGCTATTGCGGCGGCCAGCCGAGCCAGTTCCTGCAGGCCGGCATCGAATCGTTCGGCCGGCAGGATCGCGCCGCGGCGGACGCGGAAATGCTGGCGCTGGCGCTGGAAGCGACGTCGGCGTTCGGCCTGAGCGATGTCGAAATCCGCACCGGCGACGTGGCGCTGTTTACGGCGCTGATCGATGCGCTCGAGCTTTATCCAGTCTGGCGGCGGCGGCTGATCAAGGATTTCAACCGTAAGGTCAGCCTCACCGACGACATCGAGCGGCTGACGCTGGCCACCGCTCCCGGCCGCAACGAATATGAGGGCGTGCTCGCCGCCCTTGCCGGCTCCGACCGCAAGGCGGCGCTGGCGCTGGTGACCGACCTGATGTCGATCGCCGGCACCACCAATGTCGGCGGCCGCACGGTGGCCGAAATCGCCGACCGTTTCCTCGAACAATCGACGCTCAAGAGCGGCGCGCTGCCACGTGACGCGCTGGCGACCATCAAGCGCTTCCTTGCCATCGCAGGTGATCCCGACGAGGCGGTGGCGCAGCTGCGCGCACTGGCCGAGGATACGAAACTCAATCTCACGGCGGCGATCGATCAGCTCGAAAGCCGCGTCGGCTTCATGGCCGCGCGCGGCATCGACACCAGCCTGACGCGGTTTTCGACCTCGTTCGGACGCGGCCTCGACTATTACACCGGCTTCGAATTCGAACTGCACGGCAAGAAAGATACCTTGGGCAACGGCGCCGAGCCACTGGTGGCGGGTGGCCGCTATGACGGGCTGATGACCCAGCTCGGCTCGGCGGCGCCGATTCCCGCGGTCGGCTTCTCGGTCTGGATCGAAACCCTGACGCAACTCGGCAAACCCGTCGGGAGTGCATCATGACCGCGCCGTTCGTCCTTGCTGTTCCCTCCAAGGGCCGCCTGCAAGAGCAGGCCGAAGCGTTCTTCACACGGGCCGGGCTCAGCCTCGCCAAACCGCGCGGTGCGCG
>JBKJQD010000322.1:0-3448 GCA_046594125.1 Aestuariivirga sp. | reverse complement strand
CTGGTCTTCCTGGCGGCGATTGGCCTGCTGATCCTCTACTGGCTGTTCTTCGCCTCCAACTGGTCGTGGCTGCCGGAATATCTGCCGCTGCTGGTCAAGGGCTTTGGACTAACCCTGCTGCTGTTCTTCATCTCGGTGTTCTTCGGCATCATTCTGGCGGTGCCGATCGGGCTGGTGCAAGTGACCGGCCCGCCGTGGCTGGCTTTCCTGGCGCGCTGGTTCTGCACCATCATCCGCGGCACACCGCTGCTGCTGCAATTGTGGCTGCTCTATTATGGGCTGGGTTCGCTGTTTCCCTCCATTCCCGGCATCCGCGACAGTTTCATGTGGCCGATCCTGCGCGAAGGATTCTACTATGCCGCCCTGACCTTCACACTGAGCTTCGCTGGTTACGAGGGTGAAGTGATGCGCGGCGCCTTCCTCGGCGTACCGCGCGGCGAACTCGAGGCGGCCCGCGCCATCGGCATGTCACCATGGAAAGTTCTCTCCCGCGTCTGGCTGCCGCGCGCCGTGCGCCTGGTGCTGCCAACCCTCGCCGGTGAAACCGTGCTGCAATTGAAGTCGATGCCGCTGGCCTTCACGGTCACTGTCATGGAACTGATGGGCGTGGTCACCAAGATCCGCCAGGATACCTATATCGTCTATGAGCCGCTGATGTTCGTGGGTGCCATCTACATGGGCCTGACGTTCATATTCGTCTATGCCTTCGGTTACGTCGAGAGATCGGTACCGCAACGGCGATGATCGAGGACCGCCTCAAGCCCCACCTGGACGAACTGACGGCCATCCGCCGCGATCTGCACATGCATCCCGAAATGCTGTTCCAGGAGGTGCGCACCGCCGCCGTGGTGGCCGCGGAACTGGCCAGGCTTGGCTTCAAGGTAACAACCGGCATCGCCAAAACCGGCGTCGTCGGTACACTGACGAATGGTAGCGGCTCGCGCAGCATCGGCATTCGCGCCGACATGGATGCGCTGCCGATCCACGAGACCACCAATCTGCCCTATGCCTCGAAATATCCCGGCAAGATGCATGCCTGTGGCCATGACGGCCACACCACCATGCTGCTGGGACTGGCGCGCTATCTGGCGGAGGCGAAAAATTTCAGCGGCACCATTCACCTGATTTTCCAGCCGTCCGAGGAAGACGAGGGCGGCGCCTTGCGGATGATCGAAGACGGGTTGTTCAAGCGCTTTCCCTGTGATGCCGTCTTCGCGCTGCATAATCTGCCGGGCGAGGAAGCCGGGCAGATCATGGTGCGGCCCGGAGCGATCACCGCGGCGGTTGACATCGTCGGCATCACGGTCCGTGGTGTTGGCGGCCACGGTGCCGTGCCGCACAAGGCCATCGACCCCATTGTCGCGGCCTCGTCGCTGGTGATGGCGCTGCAATCCATCGTGTCGCGCAACCTCGATCCCCATGACCCCGCGGTGATCACCGTCGGTGCCTTCAACTCTGGCTCGATGGCAACCGTGATACCGGAAGAGGCCAAGCTGCTGCTCGGCGTGCGCACCACGGCAAAGCCAGTGCGCGAGATGATCCTGCAACGCATCACCAATCTCGCCAGGTTCCATGCCAAATCATTGGGCTGCGAAGCCGAGGTGAAGCTGGGCGACGGCAGTTGGAGCTATCCGGCGGGCAGCAACAGCGCCAAGGAAGCCGCCCTGGTGCGCCAGGTCGCCCTCGACATGGGCCAGGACCCGGCCAAGGTCGACATGCGCGGTCCTTTCATGTTTTCGGAAGACTTCGCCTATATGCAGGAACTGGTGCCGTCCTGCTATTTCGGCCTCGGCGCCGGGCCGGGGCCGATGCTCCATGACCCCGGTTACAACTTCAACGACGCACTGCTGGTGACCGGCCCGGCCTTCTGGGCAAGGCTCGTCGAGAAGGCGCTGCCTCAGGCATAGTACGCATCGTCACAACACCTCTCCCATCTGGCTAAGGGAGTCCCATATTTTTTAGTGTCCAGCCTTGGCGGATGGCTTCGAATCTTCGCAAGCCGTTGGCGATGGTTTTTTGGCCCGGCGGGTTTATAGCCGTGGCCATGATAGCCATCCCAGCCGCCGAGCCTGCCGATCAGCCAGCTCAATCTTGCGAGCGAGCCCAAGGGATGCGGGTTCTTGAGTTTTTCGGTTTTGCCTTCGTGGCTAGCGATCAACGCTTCGGCGAGGGGCTCATACCAAAGGTCTCGAATTCTGACTCTCGGGGGATTCCCACCAATCGGAAAGTCTGATTCCATGGTGCGAGGAGGACTTGCATCATGGGATCAGCTGTTGAGTTATACCAGAGTTCATTGAGAGAAACCTATTTCGACCCACTCCCGGGTTGCGATGGATTTGATGCGCCCGTCTTCGGCGAGAAGCCTTCGCCAGGCGTTCTGGCAAGCATCGAGGATGGCGGTGTAGCTTTCGAAGACGCGGTTGGAGAGATAGGTCTGGCGCAGATATTGCCAGACATTTTCCTGGGCGTTGAGTTCGGGCGAGGCGGGCGGCAAAGGCGCGAGCGTGAGGTTTTCTGGGATCTTGAGTTTGCCGGTGGTGTGCCAGCCGGCTTGATCGGGAATGACGATGGCATGGGCGCCGGGGGCGACTTCGCGGGCGATCGCTTCGAGATGCTTCTGCATGGCTTGCGTACCGGCGCGCGGCATGATGAGGGCGGCGGCGGCGCCGCGAGCCGCGCAGACGGCGCCGAAGAGATAGGCGTTCTCGTAGCGCTGGTCCTTGGGCTGGCGCGGACGCGAGCCCGTCTTGGCCCACTGGTAGACCTGGCCGTTCTTCTGGCCCACCCGCATCTCGTCTTGAAACCACACTTCCAGGGCGGTGGCCTGTTTGAGCTTGCTCAGGGTTTCGGCAACCAGTTGGGGGAAGTTTTTTTAAAAGCCGCGATGGCTTCGGGCTTCTGGCCGGGATGCCGCGGCCTGGCGCTGATATGGGAAAAACCCAGCTTCTTCAGAACCCGCCCGGGGGTGACGCGCGACACATCAACGCCCGGCCGGTCGCTCAACACCCGCTTCAGGTCGACGCAGCGCCAGCGCACGACACCATCGGTATCGGGATCGGGCCCCGCCTCCACCAGATGGCGCAGGTCTTCCTCCAGTTCGGCCGACAGCTTCGGCTTGCGGCCCGGCGGCTTGCGGTCGATGAGCCCTTCGGGACCATGCGCATTGAACCGGCAGGCCCAGTCCCGCAGCGTCTGGCGCTGGGTGCCGCCAATGCGGGCTGCCTCATCGCGCGCCATGCCATCGTAAACCGCAGCCAACGCCAACAGACGCCGTGCCTGATTGGCGTTCCGCGTGCCGCAAGCCAGCCGACGCAACTCCGCAGAGCCAAAGTCCGCCCGCAAAACAATCGCCGCGCTCATCGCTATCCTCCCGAATCAAACCACCGGAAGGCGATGGAATCACAGCCTGCTCGGCCATCCAAGAGTCTTGGCTATCGAATTCTGGTAT
>JBKJQD010000277.1:0-17389 GCA_046594125.1 Aestuariivirga sp. | reverse complement strand
CGATGCCCCTTGACGCCGACATCGCCGCCGCCGCCATGGCCCTTCGCGGCGGCCAGCTTGCCGCCTTCCCGACCGAGACCGTCTATGGGCTTGGCGCCGATGCCACCAACGACAAGGCGGTGGCGCTGGTCTATGCGGCCAAGGGCCGGCCGGCCTTCAATCCGCTCATCACCCATGTCGCCGATGCGGAGCAGGCTTTTGCGCTCGGCGTCTTTCCCGAGGTTGCGCGACGCCTGGCGCTGGCCTTCTGGCCCGGACCATTGAGCATCGTGGTGCCGCGCGTTGCGGGCTGCCCGGTTTCACTGCTGGCCTCTGCCGGCCTGCCATCGATTGCCATTCGCATTCCGGCCCATCCGGTGGCGCTGGCGCTTCTGCGCGCCGTGGAACGTCCGGTGGTGGCGCCCAGCGCCAATCCATCGGGCAGGGTCAGCCCGACGTCGGCTGAGCATGTGCGCAAGTATCTGGGAGGCAAGGTTGCCGCCATCCTCGATGGCGGGCGCTGCATGGTCGGTATTGAGTCAACCGTCGTCAGTTTTCTCGAGGATGGCCCAAAGCTGCTGCGCCCCGGAGGCTTGCCGCGCGCCGAAATCGAAAGGATTGCCGGCTTCATTCTCGAAGTGGAAAAACACTCGGCAAGGCCACACGCGCCGGGGCAGTTGCTCAGCCATTATGCGCCGCGCGCCGAGTTGCGGCTCAATGCCGGCCAGCCGCGCGACGGCGAGGCCTATCTGGGCTTTGGACCGCTTCACGGCCACGGACCCTATACTCTTTCCGCCTCCGGCGATCTGGTCGAAGCGGCGGCCAGCCTGTTCCGGCTGCTGCACGAAATCGACGCCGCCGGTGCGGCGCGCATCGCCGTCGCACCCATTCCCCATCACGGCCTCGGCGAGGCGATCAACGACCGCCTGCTGCGCGCCGCCGCTCCCCGGGATTTGCCATGACCGTTAAACCGTCCGCCGAAACACTCAACCGCCTTGCCGCAATCGTCGGCGAGAAAAACGCCATCCGCGATACCACCGCGATGACCGCTTACATGCAAGAGTGGCGGCAGATCTGGTATGGCCGTTCGCCGCTGGTGCTGCGCCCCTCTTCGACGCAAGAGGTTTCGGACATCCTGAAGATCGCCAACGAAACCCTGACCGCCATCGTGCCGCAATCGGGTAACACGGGGTTGGCCGGCGGACAGATTCCGCTGGAGACCGGCAACGAGGTGCTGCTGTCGCTCGACCGCATGACGCGCATCATCAATGTCGATGCCGCCGACAACACCATGACCGTTGAAGCTGGCGTTATCCTCAAATCGATGCAGGACCAGGCGGCGGCAGTGGACCGGTTGTTTCCGCTGAGCCTCGCCTCGGAAGGCTCATGCCGCATTGGCGGCAATCTCTCGACCAATGCCGGCGGTCTCAACGTGATCGCCTATGGCAATACCCGCGACCTGTGCCTCGGCCTCGAAGTGGTGCTGGCCGATGGCCGCATCTGGAACGGCCTCAAACGGTTGCGCAAGGACAATACCGGCTATGATCTGCGCAACATGTTCATCGGTGCCGAAGGAACGCTGGGTGTCATCACCGGTGCTGTCATGAAGCTCTATCCCCGGCCCCGGTCCCATGAGACGGCCTTTGCCGCGGTACCGGACCCCCAGGCCGCCGTTGCTCTCCTGTCGCTGGCCAGGGAACTGAGCGGCAACCGCGTGGTGGCCTTCGAACTCATCGCCGACATCGCCATGCAATTCACCATCCGCCATGCCGGGCAGCGCAATCCGCTGGGCGCGGTATCGCCCTGGTATGTCCTGGTGGAGCTTGCCGATCCGGTGGCGGGGAGTCTCGCGGCGGTCTTGGAGAGGGCGATGGAACTGGGTCTCGTCAGCGATGCGGTGGTGGCGCAATCGGGCAGCCAGCGCGATCAGTTCTGGGCCATCCGCGAAATGATTTCTGAATCGCAAAAGCCCGAGGGCGGATCGATCAAGCATGACATTTCGGTGCCGGTGTCGAAGGTGTCACAGTTTCTTAAAGAGGCCGATGCCGCTGTCACCGCCTTCATGCCGGGCACGCGCTTCGTGTCCTTCGGACATCTGGGTGATGGCAACATCCACTACAATGTCTCGCAGCCCATCGGCATGGACAAGAGCGTCTATCTGGCGGCGTGGAATGACATGAACGATGTGGTTTTTGATGTCGTCATGAAGCTTGGCGGATCGATCAGCGCCGAGCATGGCATCGGCCGCCTCAAGGCCCATCACATGCCGCATATCAAATCAGCCGTGGAATTGCAGATGATGCGCGACCTGAAACGGATGCTCGATCCCAACGGCATTCTAAGCCCCGGCCGGGTGCTGCCCTTGTGATCGCCTTCCGCGAAATCGCCGATGCTGACGTCAACGCCGTGGTGGCGTTGTGGCAGGCCTGCGGGCTGACGCGCGCATGGAATGATCCGTACAAGGATATTTCCTTCGCGCGGGCCGGAAAAGAGTCAACCGTGCTGGTTGGCGAAATCGTGGGCCAGCTGGTGGCAACGGTCATGGCCGGTCACGATGGCCATCGTGGTGTCCTTTACTATGTGGCGGTTGACCCGGCACTGCGCGGCCAGGGCTACGGCAAGGCCGCCGTGCGGGCCGCCGAGGACTGGCTGGCGCGGCGCGGCGTGTGGAAAGTGAACCTGCTTATCCGCGATGAAAATGAACTGGCGCGCGGCTTCTACAAGGCGATGGGCTATGGCGTAAGCCCGGTCATCTGCATGGCGCGGAAGATCGGGACGGATGACGGCCGTTCCGGCTGAAGTTGACCCAAAATCATTTCCCTCCCCCTTGTGGGGAGGGATTAAGGGTGGGGGTCCGCGAGTCGAGACCTTGGCCACCCCCACCCCGCCCTCCCCACAAGGGGGGAGGGTGAAGTGAGGGTCAGCCGAAAGCCATTCCACTCTAAATCAGCTTCATCTGGTCTGCCGGCTTTTTCGGCACGGACCTCGGGGCGTTGCGTTCGATGCGGGTGGGTTCAAGCGTGAAGTAATCATCGGCGGCGGGATGGATCAGGGCTGCCGCATCCTTCACATCGCCGGTGAGCCAGGTTTCATAATCATCCGGGTTGATCACCACCGGCATGCGGTCGTGGATCTTTGCAATGGTCTTGTTCGGTGCCGTGGTGATGATGACGCCGGTTTCGATTTCCGATCCATCGGCCCCCATCCAGTGCTCCCAGAGGCCGGCGAAGGCAAACAACCCATCATCTGGGCGGTGAATGAACCAGGGCTGTTTCTTTCCCGGCACATCGCCCTGCCATTCGTAGAAGCCATCGGCGGGGATCAGGCAGCGGCGGCGCTTCATGGCGTTGCGGAACGAGGGTTTCTCGGCCACGGTTTCGCCGCGCGCGTTGATCAACGGTTTTCCGGGCTTCACTTCCTTCACCCAGGACGGGATGAAACCCCAGCGCACCAGCGCGAAATGCCGTTCACCTTGATCCATGCGGACGATGGCCATGGGGCCTCCGGGTGTCACATAGTTGCGTGGCGGGAAATCCGGCCGCTCAAGATATTTGAGCAGGCTGCGGGTTTCGTCCGCACTCTTTCTGAAGCTATATAGTCCGCACATGAGCGCATATTACCCCGGATGAGCCCCGTCCAACAATTCCCCCGTCTTGGAGCCTCGGCCTGTGTGTGGCGCGGGGCCAGGGTGCTGCTGATCGAGCGCGCCAAGCCGCCGTTCGGGCTGTGGAGCCTGCCCGGCGGCCATGTCGAACCGGGCGAGACCACGGCTGAGGCGGCGGCGCGCGAGCTTCGCGAGGAGACCTCGATCAGCGCCAGCCTCGATCACTTCGTTGGCCTCTATGACATCATCCGCCGCGATGCCGCGGGACTGGTCAGCGTTCACTATGTCATCGCCTGCTATGCGGGACTGGCCGATGGCGGCGCAGCCGTGGCAGCGAGCGATGCCAAGGCGGTGCGCTGGGTGCACCCCGAAGAGCTTGGCGATTTCACCCTGGCGCCCAACATCGCCGAGGCCATCGCCCGCGCGCGGCATTTGTTAAGTCTTTGAAAAGAATCCGACTGTTCATATTAACCTTCGTTTAAGGAACGAGTCGATTGCCACAAGGCAGTTGCTAATGTGCCTCGTGCAGGACACAGCGGTGGAACAGTCTGTGACCGGGTGACGCTTAGAACTGGATAATACTGTGAAAACCTCCTTGAAGCCTGCTTCGGCGGCTACCGCCAACGAAGCCAAGCATATGGCGCTGCGCTACATTCTGGATGCGTGGGAAGAGGCGGTCTATGATGGGCTCGATCCCGATTGCCTGGCCACCGCGGCCATTTTCGCCGCACTCTCCGACATGATCGCCACCTATGGCGAGGAACCGGTGGCGGTGATGTGCGAACGCCTGCCGGAACGGGTCCGTGGCGGCGAATTCACGCTGATGAAGACCAGGCAGTAAGCCTCAAAACAGCGCGTTCATCAACAGCGCGAAGCCGAAGGCGGCGATCAGCACACCCGTCCAACGGTTGATGCGGTCAAGCACGGCGGGGGTGAATTTCCCTTTCAGCCGCGTAACGACGAAGCCGAGAAACAGCCACCAGGCGATACCGCCGATGGTAACGCCCGCCACCGCCAGCAATGGGCGGTAGGGCGCAATTCCCAACTTCAGAACGGCGCTCAGGGTGCCGAAGATCGCCAGAAAGCCGAAGAGCGCCCCGGGATTGGTGATGGTCAGTGCGAAGGTGGTCAGGAATTTGCGCAGCATCACCCGGCCCGATGCCATCTCGGCTGCGTCAAGGTCGGAGGACGTCGCGTGTTTCCTCGCCGTGCGGATGCCGATGACCACCAGCAGCACACCACCTGCCAGCGTTATCGGCAGGGCATAGGCGGACACCAGCGATTCGATCGAACGCACGCCATAGGCAGCGATGGCGGCAAAGATCACGTCGGCCACCACCGCACCCAACCCGGCGATAAAGGCTATCAGCATGGAGCGGCGAAGTGCGGCCCGAATGACGATGAGATTGACCGGACCAAGCGGTGCCGCCACCGAAATGCCGATGGCCACTCCGGCGGCAATGAGCGACAGGTCCATGCCTAGCGGATGTCCACCACGACGCGGCCGCGGACTTGTCCGGCGACGATGTCGGCGGCAACCTTGGGCACCTCGTCAAGCGTTACATGGGTGGTGAGTTCTTTCAGTTTGGCGAGATCGACGTCCTTGGCAATGCGCTGCCATGCTTTAAGCCGCCGCGGGATGGGCGTCGTCACCGAATTGATGCCGATCAGTTTCACGCCGCGCAGGATGAAGGGGGCGACCGAAGTGGGCAAGTCCATGCCCTGGGCCAAGCCGCAGGCGGCGACCGTTCCTTCCGGATTGATTTGCGACAGCACATTGGCCAGCGTTACGGAACCTACTGAATCCACACAAGCCGCCCAGCGGGTTTTGGCCAGCGGCTTGACGGGCGTATTGAATTCGTTGCGATCGATGACGGTGGCGGCACCGAGGCCCTTGAGGAAGGCCGCCTCCGAGACGCGGCCTGTCGAGGCCACTACGCGAAAGCCGAGATGGGCCAGAATGACGATGGCCGTGGTGCCGACACCGCCCGCAGCACCGGTGACCAGAACGTCGCCGTCGGCGGGCTTCACCCCTTGCTCTTCCAGCGCCATGACGCAGAGCATGGCGGTGTATCCTGCCACACCGATGGCCATGCAGTCGGACGGCGTCCAGCCCTTGGGCACCGGCACCAGCCAGTCGCCGTTGACACGCGCCACTTCCGCAAACCCGCCATTGTACTGTTCGCCGACACCCCAGCCATTCAGCACCACTTGGTCACCAGGCTTCCAGCGCGGATTGCTGGAGGAGCGCACGGTGCCCGCGAAATCGATGCCGGGAATGAGCGGGAACTTGCGGATGATCGGCGACTTGCCGGTGATGGCGAGGCCGTCCTTGTAGTTGACCGAGGAATGGCTGACATCAACGGTGACATCGCCCTCGCCGAGATCGCTCTCCTCGAGTTTCACGAAATCATATTTCTGGCCGGTCTCGGTCTTGCTGATCTGGATGGCGCGGAAGGACATGGGGACTACCTCTTACAAAGCTTCGATGAAACGGATGGGCTGGCCTTTGGCCTCGCCGATGATCTGGCCATCCCACATGGCACGGCGGCCGCGCACCAGGGTTCCAACCGGCCAGCCGGTGACGGTCATGCCGTGGTAGGGCGTCCACTTGCAGCGGCTCTCGATCCAGTCATTGCGGATCTCGCGGCGGGCCTGCAAGTCAACGATAGTCAGGTCGGCGTCATAGCCCTCGGCGATGCGGCCCTTGCCGGCCATGCCGAAGATGCGCGATGGCCCGTGCGACGTGAGATCGACAAAGCGCTCCAGCGTCAGCCTGCCCTTGTTGACGAAGTCGAGCATGACCGGCACCAGCGTCTGCAATCCCGGCATCCCTGAGGGCGAGGCGGGATAGGGCTTGGCCTTCTCTTCAAGCGTATGGGGCGCGTGATCGGAACCCAGCACATCGACCAGCCCCGAGGCCAGCGCCTCCCAGATCGCCTTGCGGTGATGGGCCTCGCGCACCGGCGGGTTCATCTGGATAAGGGTGCCGTGGCGGGCATAGTCGTCCAGCGCGAAGGACAGATGATGCGGCGTCACTTCGACGGTGGCGATGTCGCGGTTGGCGGCCAGCAGCGGGAATTCTTCCGCCGTGGAGACATGCAGCACATGGATGCGCTTGCCGGCGGCACGGGCGAGGCGCAACAGGCGTTCGGTGCAAAGCCTGGCTGCTTCGGCATCACGCCACACCGGATGGCTTGAAGGGTCACCTTCGCGCTGTTCGCCCCTGCGCTCATTCAGGCGGTATTCGTCCTCGCTGTGAAAGGCGGCGCGGCGGCGGATATTCTTGAGGATCAGCGCCACGCCATCGTCGTCCTCGACCAGCAGGTCACCGGTGGATGAGCCCATGAAGACCTTGGTTCCGGCGCAACCCGGCAAGCGTTCGAGATCGCCCAGCAGGTGGGCGTTGTCACGGGTGCCCCCCATATAGAAGGCGAAATCACACTGCATGCGATTGGAGGCGCGGCGCAGCTTGTCGGCGAGTGCCGCCTCCGTGAGGGTCAGCGGCCTGGTATTGGGCATTTCGAAGACGGCGGTAACGCCGCCCGCCACGGCGGCGCGGCCGCCGGTTTCGAGGTCTTCCTTGTGTTCGGCACCGGGTTCACGCAGATGCACCTGGCTGTCGATGACGCCGGGCAAGATGTGCAGGCCGGTACAGTCGATGACCTCACCCGCCTGGCCTGCCGCGAAATGCCCGATTCCGGTGATGCGCCCGCCCGAAATCGCAATATCGCGCGGTCCGGTGCCGTCGTGGTTGACGACAATTCCATCTTTCAAGATCAATTCCGCCGTGAATGCCATTGGCCTTCCTTGCATGTGTGTGGCAGCCTTCGTAAATGTGGTTGGCAAGCGAAGCAACAGAGATGCGACAACCAGACTTTCCCCAGACGTTATTGCCCGGCCGGGCGATCCTCAAGATCGCCGGACCAGACGCGCGGCATTTCCTGCACAACCTGCTCACCGCCGACATCGAGGCGCTGGCGCCGGGCGATGCCACCTATGGCGCATTGCTGACGCCGCAGGGCAAAATCCTGTCAGACGTTTTTGTGTTCAGCGACGGCACGGCTTATTTGATCGACTGCGCCCGCACCCAGAAGCACGATCTGCTAAAACGGCTCGCCATGTACAAGCTGCGCGCCGCAGTCAGCATCGGCGAGGCGGAAAATCTCGAAGCCGGCGCCGCCCTCGACGAAACGTCGCATGCGTTGCGCTACCCCGATCCGCGGTCGGCCGAAATCGGCTGGCGCATGATGGTTGGCGAGGGCAAGCTCGAAACAGCCGACGGCTATGATCTGACACGCATCACCCTGGGCTTTGCCGACAGCGACGCCGATCTGGGTTCCGGCGAGTTCTTCCCGCATGAAGCCAATCTCGATCAGTTCAGCGCTGTCAGTTTCAGCAAGGGCTGTTACGTCGGCCAGGAAGTGGTGTCGCGCATGGAGCATCGCGCCATGGCCCGCAGCCGCATCTTGCCGGTGAGGCTTTCAGGCCCAGCACCTGAGAAGGGTGCGGAAATCCGCAGCGGCGGAAAGCTGGTGGGGCAAATCCTGTCGTCATCCGGACGCCGGGCACTCGCCGTGCTGCGCCTCGACCGGCTTGCCGAAACGTCCGAACCGCTGCTGACGGATGCTGTCACCGTCACGGTGCTCAAACCGCGCTGGGCGCACTATGAAATTCCCAAGGCGGAGATCGAACCATGACAGCAATCCGCCACGACGACGGCCTCTGGCGCTGTACATGGTGCGGCACCGATCCGCTCTATGTCGACTATCACGACACCGACTGGGGGGTGCCCGAATATGACTCGCGCGCCCTGTTCGAGAAGCTGTTGCTCGACGGCTTCCAGGCCGGCCTGTCGTGGATCACAATATTGCGCAAGCGTGACAATTTCCGCCGGGCCTTCGATGGATTCGATGCCGAAACGATGGCCCGCTACACGCCTGCCAAACTCGCGTCCCTGATGCAGGATGCCGGCATTGTACGCAACCGGCTGAAGATCGAAGCCAGCGTGAGTAATGCCCAGGCCTATCTGGCGATCCCGGATTTCTCGGCCTATCTGTGGGGTTTTATGGACGGCAGGCCCATTCAGAACCGGCATGACGGCATGAGCCAAGTCCCGGCCAAGACGCCGCTCGCCGAAAAAATGTCGAAGGACCTGCAAGCCAGGGGCTTCCGCTTTGTCGGCCCAACCATCGTCTATGCCTTCATGCAGGCCTGCGGTCTGGTCAATGATCATCTCGCCGACTGCCATCGTCACGGAGCCGTAATAAATGCCGCGCGGCAAACCTGAGGAACCGCGCGCCTGGCAGCGCATGCTGTCGGGGCGGCGGCTCGACCTGCTAAACCCATCACCACTCGATATCGAGATCGAAGACATTGCCCATGGCCTGGCCCGCGTGGCGCGCTGGAACGGCCAGACCAATGGTGACCATGCCTTCTCGGTGGCACAACATTGTCTATTGGTGGAGCAGATCGCCTTTCACGCCGATGCCAGGCTCGATCATGCGGCACGGCTCGCCGCATTGCTGCATGATGCGCCGGAATATGTGATCGGCGACATGATCTCGCCGTTCAAGGCGGCACTCGGCCTCGACTACAAGGCTTTCGAGAAGCGCCTGATGGCCGCCATCCACATACGCTTCGGATTGCCGCCGGCTTCGCCCGAGAAACTCGAAATCTTCATCAAGAAGGCGGACCGCATGGCGGCCTATCTCGAGGCGACCCAGCTGGCGGGGTTCAGCCTACCCGAGGCCGATAAATTTTTTGGACGGCCCAAGGGCCTCGACGGCGAAGGCTCGCAGAAGTTCCACCGCCTGAAACCGCTGGCGCCAAACGAAGCATCGGAAATCTTCCTCAAAAAATTCCAGCAACTGGTGTAAAGCATGATCATCGTCTGCCCACTGAACAAAGCCCAGGCGCTGCGTGATGAATATGACGCGGGCCATGTGGTCAGCCTGCTCGGTCCCGATACGCCGCACCGCAGTTTCAGTGGCATCGAGGGCGGCGCTCACCTGCGGCTGACCTTTCACGATATTGTTCAGCCTACGGATGGTTTCTCGCCGCCAACCTCACATGATGCGGAACGGTTGATCGGTTTCCTCGGAGATTGGCCGCGCCAGCGCCCGCTGATCATCCACTGCTGGGCCGGCATCAGCCGTTCCACCGCCGCAGCCTTTACAGCACTCTGCCTGCTGCGGCCCGAGGCCTCCGAGGACGACCTTGCCCTGGAACTCCGCACCGCCTCCCCCTCGGCAACACCGAACCGGCTGATCGTCAGCCTCGCCGACACCCTGCTCGGCCGCCAGGGCCGCATGGTGCGGGCCGTCGACAACATCGGCCGCGGTGCCGACGCCTACGAGGGCACACCCTTTGTCCTGCGACCCTGATGCTTACTTGCCGCTGTGGGCGTAATCCCAGTAAAGCTCCCGTGCCTTGGCCATCATCGGGCCGGGTTGGAGGTTGCGGTTGTCGACGCGGGTAACGGGACTCACCTTGGCATAGTTGCCGGTCGAGAAGACCTCGTCGGCATCGTGGAATTCCTCCCAGCGGATGCTGCGTTCATGGACGGTGACGCCCGCCTGGCGCAGCAGCTTGATGATGCGCTGGCGCGTCACGCCGTTGAGGAATGTGCCGTTGGCCACCGGGGTATGGGCCTCGCCGTCCTTCACCAGCCAGATATTGGCAGTGGCGAGTTCCGACACATTGGTCAAGGGATCAAGCATCACGGCGTTGTCGAAGCCGCGCGCCTTGGCGTCACGCATGACGCGGGCTGAATTGGGATAGTGGCAGGCGGCCTTGGCGTCGGTTGGGGCATATTCATAGGACGGCCGGCGAAAGGGCGAGAGGGTGATCGAGAAGCCCTTGGGGGCCGGCAGTGGTGAGTCATAAACCGATACGGAAAACTCCGTGGTCTCCGGATCGACGTCGACGAAGCCGTCGGCGGCCCAGAACATCGGGCGGAGATAGAGTTCGGCACCCTTGGGGAATTTGGCGATGCCCTCGCGGGTGATCTCCTCGATCTCGCCCGGACTTTTTATGATCTTCAACCCAAAGCTTTCGGCCGAGCGCGTGATGCGCTGGCAGTGCTGGTCGAGATCAGGCGCCACGCCCTCGAAAGCCCGGCCACCGTCAAACACACACGAGCCGAGCCACGGCGCATGGGTCATCGGCCCCATCAGCATGGGATTTCCCGCCAGCCACTCGCCGCGGTACCAGGTCCAGGCGGACCCAGGATTTTCTTTCCAGCCCATGCTCATCTCCAATGTTGGACGGATATATTGGAACGGAATGATATGAGGGTGACCCAAATCATTCCCCTCCCCCTTGTGGGGAGGGGTTAGGGGTGGGGGTCCACGAGTCGAGACCTTGGCCACCCCCACCCCGCCCTCCCCACAAGGGGGAGGGTGAAGTAAGGGTCAACCTAAACCCATTTTCGCGCCAGTCCACCCCCAGACATGCAAAAGGCGCCACCTGGGCGCCTCTGCCAATCTTGCCCTGCGGCGGCGTCAGGTATCGGCGTAGAAAATATGATGGCCGATCTTGATCAGGCGCTTCATGCTCTTGGCCCACTTCGGACGCACATAGTCGGCGTGGTAGTTGGTGGCGGTGCCGATGGCCGAAACCTGGGAATCGCCGGCCAGCGCCATCTGGGCTATGCGCTTGGAATTGGCCCAGGAGGCGGGTTGGCGCACGTCGTCGGGCATGCCATCGCAGGCGAACGAGAACTGGCAGGAATTGCGCGAGCCGGAGCCCTGATAGACCACGCCGCAGATGGACTTCGGATAGGCCGGATCCTTGACGCGGTTGAGGATGACCTTGGCGACCGCCAGCTGACCCAACTCCGATTCGGACCGGGCTTCGAAATAGACGGCGCGGGCGAGGCAGTTTTCCTCGGCAAGCTGGACGCGGCGCTGGGCCACGACTTTCAGCCGTTCGCTGCGCTTCAACTTGAAGGTCTGCTCGACCTTGGCTTTGGACGGAGCCAGCGCGATGCGCTTTTTGACTGGCTCGTCAGCGTTCTTGAGATCGACGGAAGCCGGAACGATGCGGACGCCACCAGCCACGGCCTTGGCGGCTGTCCTGGGCGGCTCGGTCTCGGCGATGTCGCCCTTGCCTGGTGCCAACACCGCCTGCTGGCTGAGCGCCGCCGTCAGATTGATGATGTCATAATCGGTGCCTTCGGGAAGCAGCGATCCCTTGGCGACGATGTTGGAAGAGGGCGAAACCACTGCTTCCAGGCTTTCGCTCGGAATGGCGTTATGGGCAACGGCGTTCTGGCCCATGTAATGTCCGGCGAAGGCGAAGGCCATGACCAGCACGACGCCGCCAAAGACAATCGGACCATATTCCCGGATAACGCCACGGCGCTCGCGGATTTCGAAATCCTCGAACCGTGCGGGCCGCGTCGGCCTATGTACTCGCGCTGTTTTCTTCACTTCCCCTCGACAAACCGTGGCCCGTTGATTGTTACGGCGCTGTTAACTCGCGGTAGTCTAACCGCAGCCCGTTTAGCATAGGTTAACCATCCCGGCAACCCAAAGCAGCCATTTTTCAGCCTGAATCAAGGCAAGGACAAGAACTGGTTAATGCACCGCACCAATTCAAATCATTCAATCTTTTGAAATACATGCCTGCGCAGCCGCCAATCGGGCGATGGGCACGCGATATGGCGAACATGACACATAGTCAAGTTTTACCGTCTCGCAAAAGGCAATCGAGGCCGGGTCGCCGCCGTGTTCGCCGCAGATGCCGAGTTTCAATCCCGGCCTGGCTTTGCGGCCGCGCTCGGTGGCGATGCGGATCAGTTCGCCAACCCCTTCGACGTCGAGCGACATAAAGGGATCGGCCTTGAAAATGCCCTTGGCGGTATACTCGCCGATGAAGCGCGCGGCATCGTCGCGGCTGATGCCGAAGGTCGTCTGGGTCAGGTCGTTGGTGCCAAAGGAGAAGAACTCCGCCGTCTCGGCGATCTCGGCGGCGCGGAGTGCTGCGCGCGGCAGTTCGATCATGGTGCCGACCTGATATTCGATGGCGACACCGGTCTCGGCGGCCACCGCACTGGCCACCGCGACGATGCGGGTGCGGATATAATCCAGTTCCGCCTTGCTGGCGACCAATGGCACCATCACCTCGGGGATCGGCGCCAGACCAGTGCGGCGGGCCACTTCGGTTGCCGCTTCGAAAATGGCGCGGGCCTGCATCTCGGCCACTTCCGGATAGGTGATGAGCAGGCGCACACCGCGATGGCCGAGCATCGGGTTGAACTCGCTCAATTCGGCGACCCTGGCGCGGAGCGCATCGGGATTGGCATTCATCTCGTCGGCCACCTCGTCGATCTCGTGGTCGGCGTGGGGCAGGAATTCGTGCAGCGGCGGATCGAGCAGGCGGATGGTGACGGGAAGTCCCGCCATGATCTCGAACAGGTCGATGAAATCCTTGCGCTGCATGGGCAGCAGCTTGGCCAGTGCCAAGCGGCGCTCCTCCACTTTTCCCGCCAGGATCATCTGGCGCACCGCCATGATGCGCTCGGCATCGAAGAACATGTGCTCGGTGCGGCACAGCCCGATGCCCTCGGCGCCGAAATCGCGAGCGGCGCGGGCATCGAGCGGGGTTTCGGCATTGGCCCTCACCTTCATGCGGCGCAGGCCGTCGGCCCAGGCCATGATGGTGGCAAAATCGCCGGTCAGTTCCGGCTTGATGGTTGCCACCTCGCCGCGAATCACCTGGCCCGTGGAGCCGTCGATGGTGATGACGTCGCCCTTCTTGAGCGTGATACCGGCCGAGAACAGGGTTCCCGCCCGATAGTCGATGCGCAGGCTGCCCGCCCCCGAGACGCAGGGCTTGCCCATGCCGCGCGCCACCACCGCCGCGTGCGAGGTCATGCCGCCACGCGCCGTCAAGATGCCTTCGGCGGCATGCATACCGTGGATGTCCTCGGGGCTGGTTTCGATGCGCACCAGGATCACCCGGCGGTTCAGCATCTTGAGGCGCTCGGCCTCATCGGCGTCGAAGACGATCTCGCCGCAGGCCGCACCGGGCGAGGCCGGAAGTCCGGTGGCGATGACATCACGCTTCGCTGTGGGATCGAGTGTCGGGTGCAGCAACTGGTCAAGGGAGGCTGGATCGATGCGGCTCACCGCCTGCGAACGGGTGATGAGATTCTCATTGGCCATGTCGACGGCGATCTTGAGTGCCGCCTTGGCGGTGCGCTTGCCGGTACGGGTCTGCAGCATCCACAGCTTGCCGTCCTGGATGGTGAATTCCATGTCCTGCATGTCACGGTAATGGCGTTCGAGCCGGTCGAAATTGGTGGCGAGGTCCTTGAACACCGTGGGCATCAGGGCTTCCAGCGACGGCGCCCCGGAGCCCGCCTCAATACGGGCGCGCTCGGTGATGTTCTGCGGGGTGCGGATGCCCGCCACCACATCCTCACCCTGGGCGTTCACCAGGAATTCGCCAAAGAGTTCCCTGGCACCGGTTGAAGGATTGCGGGTGAAGGCCACACCGGTGGCGCTGGTGTTGCCCATGTTGCCGAAGACCATGGCCTGGATATTGACCGCCGTGCCCCAGTCCTCGGGGATGGCATTGAGCTTGCGATAGGTGACGGCGCGGGCCGAGTTCCACGAGCGGAACACGGCGCCCACGGCACCCCAGAGCTGGGCGTGCACATCCTGCGGGAAAGGCTTGCCGGTGTGCGACTCGACCAGCGCCTTGTAGCGGGCGATGAGGCCCAGCCATTCCTCCGCTGAAATGGCGGTATCGAGGCTGTGGTTGTTCTCGTCCTTGTGATTGCCGAGAATATCCTCGAACTCGTGGTGGTCAACACCCAGCACCACATCGGAATACATGCTGATGAAGCGGCGGTAGCTGTCATAGGCAAAGCGCCGGTCGCCGGACTTCCGCGCCAAGCCCTCGACGGTTTCATCATTGAGGCCGAGGTTCAGCACCGTGTCCATCATGCCGGGCATCGAGGCGCGAGCCCCGGAGCGTACCGAGACCAGCAGCGGATTGGTGGCATCGCCGAAGCCTGCGCCCACCAGCTTGCTCACTTGGGCCAGCGCATTCTCGACCTGGGCTTTGGTGCCCTTAGGGTATTCTCCGCCTGAACTGGAAAAGGCGGTGCAGACTTCCGTTGTGATGGTGAAGCCGGGGGGCACGGCGAGGCCGAGATTGGCCATCTCGGCCAGATTGGCGCCCTTGCCGCCGAGCAGCGCTTTCATATCGGTGCGGCCTTCAGCCGAGCCACCGCCAAAGGCATAGACGTATTTCTGGGGGATGGGCGCCATGGTTGCCTCGCTGCGGTGTTGGGGACTTCTAGCGGAGTAGCGGGCGGCGGCCCGGGAACAAGAGAACCACAGTTAAGAATGGTGTGCAACGCAATATCGCAGTTGCGACATTGTTGCCGTCAGGCGGTGGCCGGTTGCGGGCGGGTCCTTCCGCCCATGCGTGCCCGCAGAAGCCAGATGGCGATGCCGAGGTTGACCAGGTTCCAGGCGATGCCATTCAGAAAGGCTGCTTGGTAGGAACCGGTCAGATCGAAGATCTTGCCGGTCATCCAGCCGCCCAAGGCCATGCCCAGCACCGTGGCGGTCAGCACGAGGCTGATGCGCGCGCCCGCTTCCCGCGCCGGAAAATGATCGCGGATGATCAGCGCATAGCTCGGCACGATGCCGCCCTGCGACAGGCCGAACATGGCGGAGACGATATAGAGCGAGGCCAGTCCGTCGAAGGGAATGTAGAAGAGCAGCGCCATGGCTTGCAGCGCCGAGCCCATGATCAGCGTGCCGACACCGCCGATGCGGTCGGCAATGAAACCCGAAGCCAGCCTGCTCACCACGCCAAAGCCCAGCATCAGCGACAGCATCTCAGCGCCGCGCGCCGGGCCGTAACCCAGATCGGCGCAATAGGCGACGATATGGACCTGCGGCATGGACATGGCGACACAGCAGCACAAGCCGGCCAGCACCAGAAGCGGATAGAGGAAGGCGGGCTTCGGAAGCAAGCCGCCGCCCCCGGCGCCGCTGGCGGGGCTGGCCCGGTCGTCGAAATGCGGGCGGGCTTTCAGCAGCAGGGCGAGTGGCACCATGGTCACCATGCAGAGCGCGCCAATCACCATGTAACTGTGGCGCCAGCCGAAAGTCTCGATGGCGCTTTGCAGGAAGGGCGGCCAGATGGCGCCCGCCAGATAATTGCCACTGGCGACGATGGCCACGGCGATGCCGCGGCGCCTGAGAAACCATTGCGAAACATCGGCGACCAGCGGACCAAAAGTGGCGGAATTGCCCAGCATGCCGATGAGCAAGGCCTGGGCCATCAGGAACTGCACATAGCTTCCCGACAGTCCGGCAAGAATGAAGCCCAACCCAAGCGAAATGGCGCCGATGAACAGTGGCACAATGATGCCGAAGCGGTCGGCGATGCGGCCCATCAGCACGCCGCCAATGGCAAAGCCGATGGTGGTCACTGTGTAAGGAAGCGACGCCCCTGCCCTGTCGATGCCGAATTCCTGCTGGATGGTCGGCAGCACCACCACCGCCGACCACAGGCCGATGCCGCCAATGGTGGACAGCGCCAGCGAGATCATCAGGCGGACCCAGGATTGCCGGCTATCGGGGCGGTGGGAGGTTGCATCACTCATCACCTGTCTCTACGCTTCGCGGCGGGGACGGTCAAAACGCAAACGATGATTTTCATGTGGGGTGCTGTTGCATGCCGCGCATGACCGGAGGAAGACCATGGCTATCTGGAACTGGAACAGGCGCGGGGTTTTCGATCTCAGGCTTTGGCTCATCGTGGCCAGCCTGCTGCTGATCGTTGGCGTCCATGCCGGACTGGCGCTGGCACTCACCCGCAGCGTTACCAGCCGCATCCTGCAACGCGAAGGCGAAGTGGCGCAGGAATTCCTCAACAATGCCGTTGCCACGGGAAACATTGGCGAGCACTTGTTCGACACGCCGGCACCCAGCCCGGCGCTGACCGCGTTTTCAGCCCATGTGAAAAGCCTGCCCGGCACGGCGCGCGCCAACATCTATTCGCTCGACGACTTCATCCGCTACTCAACCGAAAAGAATCTCATCGGCTTGCAGTTCAAGGACAATGAGGAATTGGTTGAATCAGCCAGGGGCCAGATCATCACCAATCTCGATGCCGTGTCGGACAGCGACAAGCCCGAGCATCTGGCCATGAACCGCTTCACCGGCGAAGAACTGATCGAGGCCTATATTCCGGTGAAGGACGCGTCGGGAAAAGTGGTCGCGGTCGTCGAGTTCTACCGCGAGCCGACGATGGTGCAGGACACGGCGGCCGACATCCGCCGCACGATCTGGGCGGCAGCGGCCTTGAGCGGCCTGATCCTGCTCGCCGCCATCGGCCTGATGATCGCCTTTGGCACGCGGCGGATGGGGGCAAAGACGTAATCGCCGGGAAAGCTGGTCATCCCTCAATCCTCGAAAAATCCGCCACGTCGAGGGTTGCGGCGCGGATGCGGTTGAGGAGTTTCAGGCGGTTTTCGCGGAACGACACGTCGTTCACCGTCACATGCTCGAAGAAGGCATCGACAGGGGCGCGGAGCTTGGCGAGCGCCTGCATCGCGCCTTCAAAATCCTCGTGCTCGACGGCAATATGGACTTTGCCGGTGGCGATGGTGATCGCCGAATGCAGGGCCTTCTCTTCGTGCTTGATAAGCTTGCCCGGTTCGACATCGCCAGTGTAACTCAGGCCGTCCTTCTTCTCCTCGATCTTGAGAATGTTCGCGGCGCGCTTCACCCCGGCGAGAAGATTCTTGCCGTCGTCGGTTTCAAGAAATTT